>CAIRMK010000570.1 GCA_903879645.1 uncultured Bacteroidota bacterium | reverse complement strand
GCAATAGTTCCTGCTGTCGCACCAACAGTGGTAAAAGTGTAATTACTTGTACCTACATTGATAATACTTGGTGCATAGACAATTGTACCTGGAATTGTAATAACAGTTGGGGCAGTGGCACTATTAAAATTGGCATTATAGATCCCTGCGGTTGTTGGCCAAGTTGCATTCAAGGTTGTAACGGAAGTAGGTTGCGACCAATTGGTACCTGTATTGTTCCAAGTATTATTATAGGCTGTTGTATTACTGCCATTCCAATAGTAATTGGGTGACGCTGCCTGGTATAAATATACACTCGCTTGTGTTGTGGCATAACAAGAAAACAACCCACTTGTACTATTGTAACGGAGAATATTATATGCATACGGTCCCGTAGTACAAGTGAGTATAGCCGCATTTGACAAAAAAGAGATGGCCCAATATTTTACTGCTACATTACTTTTTAATTGTGCGGCACTATTGCTACCTGCATATAAATAGCCTGGGGATACGGCGTCGTATAATGTCCATGCGCCTGTACTTCCGCCCAAAGTAATTTGATAAGGATTGGTTACATCCGTATTGGTAGTGGCAGCAGTGGTACTGATAGAATTGGAAGATACGGTTATTGTGGCTTTGGGTCTGTTACTGGTATTTTGATAGCCCAAAGCATATCCTGTACCATTTGTTGTGGTATTAACAAGGAGGTAATTGGCACCCGACAGTAAACCCGACTCAGAGGTTACAAGGTTGTAAGTGGTTTGCCCCCATCCAATAAAGATGCTATTATATAATAATAAAATCAGAAGCATTGTTCTGCCAATACCATAACAAAAACTAGACGGGAGGTTTAAACGCTCAATAGCTGCAACACCTTTTCTGATAAGTAAACAACTATAACGATTATCTATATAAAAACTTTTCATTGTATTCTTCTTTAATTTTCAACTACTAAAAAAATCCAACCAATACCTTTAATTACTTAAAGGGTATTTTCATATACCAGAATGATAACCTTAAACTCCTATAACTTTTAACGTGATCCTATGAATCTAAAATTGATAAACAAATAAGGTCTAATGATTATTATCAATTACAGCAGAACTCTCTTTTGTTAATGAAGAACCCTGAAATTGCTAAAACCAACAATTACGTTAAGGAGGAGACGTTATGGGAAAGTATAAGACTTGCTTCGACGCTACCAAAAGCATCAACCAGCTCTAAGAAAGCCTTTGCAAGAATGAAATGGGGTTACTTCTTTTGTAATAAATAGAAAGGCAACTTTCATAGCCATCGTTTTATAAGCGGCAAAAGTCGCTGCACATCCTCCGATTTTTGTTTGATAATTGTGTTTAATTGTTGTATAATTTCACTGTGGGTTGGAGGAGATTATATTTTCTTAGTTTTTACTAAAATAGTTGGTGTTAATTTAGAATGTATGCTATTGAATACTATTAAAGCAGCCATTTTTAATCCAATTATCTAGACTAGTTGTGACTTATCGTAAGGCAAATGGATTTTATTAATTAACGCAAGTTGCTAGTTATGCGAATCAAGGGTTAAAATAAGCTAAGATAAGTGCCATAGGCACGAAATATTGGCAGGAAACAGAAGAATAATAATTGTCTAAAGTCCCGTATGGGACGACATATC
>CAIRMK010000569.1 GCA_903879645.1 uncultured Bacteroidota bacterium | reverse complement strand
TACATTGTCAATTGCTTTAATTAATGAGTGAATGTCTTCTCTATCAAATGGCGTTATGAAATTTCTACTTAGTTCCAAATGCGTTTTATGAGTGATTTCTTCAATTATTGCTTCTAATTCTTCTATCTTTTTGAAATAATCTTCACGTTGATCTTTTGGTGCATTAACTGCTTCGTGTAATGTTTCTGCCAAAATAATTAAATTAGCAGATGCTTGTTCAAATAAAGGAAAGAACTTATTATCTTTCGGAACAAAAAATTGAAAAATACTGTTTAATGACATTGTTTTTACTGTTAAATTTTCTGCAAAATTAAATACTTAATGTTAAGTTAAGGTTAATTCAATGTTAACAACGAATTATTTTTTAACATTAAATTAACCTGATGTCGTATTGATTTTTTGTTTGTTAATCGAATATTTCAATCGTTTTCGTATTTTAGCCCAACAAAACTAAGCTAACACTTCTATGGACTTAAACTTCAACAAAAACGAAGATCATAACAAACTTTTATTATCTGATTTAAAGCAAAAATTTGCTAAAGTAAAACTTGGCGGTGGTGAAAAACGCATCGAAAAATTACATTCTGAAGGTAAAATGACCGCTCGTGAACGTATTGATTATCTGTTAGATGCTAAAGCCAAATGCATAGAAATCGGGGCATTTGTTGGTGATGGGATGTATGCTGAACATGGCGGTTGTCCCTCTGGTGGTGTGGTTGTTAAAATAGGATACATCAAAGGCAAACAATGTATTGTTGTGGCTAATGATGCTACTGTAAAAGCGGGTGCTTGGTTTCCTATTACGGGTAAAAAGAACCTTCGTGCGCAAGAAATTGCCATGGAAAATCGTTTACCCATCATTTATCTTGTCGATTCTGCTGGTGTTTATTTGCCAATGCAGGATGAAATCTTTCCAGACAAAGAACATTTCGGTCGTATTTTTAGAAATAATGCTATCATGAGTAGCATGGGGATAACCCAAATTGCTGCCGTAATGGGGAGTTGTGTTGCTGGTGGTGCTTACTTGCCGATTATGAGTGACGAAGCCATGATTGTAGATAAGACAGGAAGTATTTTTTTGGCAGGAAGTTATTTAGTAAAAGCGGCTATTGGAGAAAATATCGATAATGAAACCCTTGGAGGAGCTACTACACATTGTGAAATATCGGGTGTTACCGATTATAAAGCGAAAGATGATAAAGATGCTTTGGATAGAATTAAAAGCATCGTTGGAAAAATTGGTGATTATGATAAAGCAGGATTCAATAGGGAAAAGCCTCAAAAACCCGCTTTAGAAGAACAAGATATTTATGGAATTATCCCGAAATCACGTACTGACCAATATGATATGATGGAAGTGATTAAACGATTGGTTGATAATTCTGAAATGGATATGTACAAACCTGATTATGGACAATCCATCATTACCTGTTATGCACGAATTGATGGTTGGGCTGTGGGGATTGTTGCCAACCAGCGTATTGTTTCTAAAACTAAAAAAGGCGAAATCCAATTTGGAGGCGTGATTTATTCTGATTCTGCCGATAAAGCTACCCGTTTTATTGCCAATTGCAATCAAAAGAAAATCCCATTAGTATTTGTTCAAGACGTTACCGGATTCATGGTAGGCAGTAAATCAGAGCACGGCGGTATCATTAAAGATGGTGCTAAAATGGTTAATGCGGTTTCCAATTCGGTGGTTCCTAAATTCACTGTTGTAGTGGGTAATTCTTATGGTGCAGGAAATTATGCGATGTGTGGAAAAGCTTACGACCCACGATTGATCTTTGCTTGGCCAAGTGCTGAATTAGCGGTTATGGGTGGCACGCAAGCGGCTAAAGTATTAGCCCAAATTGAAGCTTCCTCTTTAAAAGCTAAAGGAGAAGT
>CAIRMK010000568.1 GCA_903879645.1 uncultured Bacteroidota bacterium | reverse complement strand
GGTATCGGAACGGCAACTCCTCACAGACGATTAGATTTAGAGGGAATAAGTGAAGCTTTATCTACGTTAAGCAAAAACGTTTGGACTATTGCCATTGCTCAAGAAAAATTAGATGATGTAATCAACAATTCAAACTACAGCAAATCTCAATTAACAAAAGTTACTGACCGTTTCAAAACAAAAATACACTTAGAAGCTACTGAAGTGGATGTTATTATCAGAAACAGACTTTTAAAGAAAAACGATACTGGTATTGCTAAATTAAAAGAAAATTATAAAGCCAATTCAGGTAAAATTCAAGACCACGCTTCATTAGTGGGTTCAGGTATTGTAAAAACAGACAGCGAAGACAATTACATTACTTATTATCCTTTTTACAAATACCAGTTTGATTTATTACAAAACTTCCTATTTGGCACTAAAGGATATGCTTCAACAAAAGTTGCAGCTCGTGGTATGATTATTACAACCTATGATATTCTTAAACGAGAAATCCAAGATGAAAATCTTTTTGAAGTAGCAACAGGTTGGCAAATAGCAAGACAAGGAAACAACAAACCAAGCACAAGCTTAGTAAATCGTTATGTAAATGCTGAAAGGATTTTAAAAGAAGCTGGTTTTTCTATTTCTGGGCGTAAATTATTAGAAACAATCAATTTCCTTTCAGAAGCAGAAGTAGTACCTACAACCTTACCAAATATTGTAAAATCATTTATTGCAGACCCGGAACAATTCCATAGTGTTTTAGATACAATCACTAAAGCGGTTGAAAGTTTAGTAGAAGCAAAAGTGCTTTTAGATACCAATAACACCTATCGTATAACTTCCGATATCGAACAAAGATTATTGGAAGAAATGAACGGCTACACTGTTCAAGGGTTTGTCAAAAAGAAACAAGTAGTTTCAGCATACAAAGCAGCTACTTTCATAAAGAGTATTGCAAGAGTTACTGACAGTAGTTTACAATATGATTTTTATGTAACTACCGATAATGATGATGAATTAACTAATCCATCATTAAAATACCTAAAAACAAAACTGAAAAGTGTTTACAACATCAGTGATGACCGTGCTGCCGATATCGAAGCTTTAAAAGTACAGCATCAAAACGATTTAGATTTGGTTTGGATTGTTCCTAGCAATACTTCTTTCAAAGAGTTAGACCGTTTAATTGATGAAGTAGAACGCATAACTTACTTAGAACAAAAATACAGAGACCCAAATTCAGACGAGGGCAAAATATTACAAAGTTTCTCAACGGCAAAATCAGAGAAAATCATACGCATCAATGATTTAGTGGAGAACTCTTTAATCAACGGAACAGCTATTTATCATTTCAATACGTTCCAATTAGACAGCACAAACTGGCAATCAGTGTTACAAGTACAGCAAAAAAATATCATTCAAAATGTATATAACAAAAGACTATTATCTCAATTAAGTGATAGTGTTGCAGGTACGGTAATAAAAGAAGCAAACGCAGCCAGATTACAACAATATTTCCACGGTGTTGATTTCAAGTTTTTTGATGCTTCAGGCAATTTTATTGGAGACAATCTAAAAGTGGTAGAAGAAATTTTATATAAAATTAGAAACACATTTGTTGATGGTGCCACACTCGAAAAAGAATTGGAAATTCCACCAACAGGTTTCACATTGGGTACGGTCATTTCTACAACAGCGGCATTAATGCGTGCGGGTAAAATAATGGCAAAACACAATGGATTTGAAAAATTCTCTTGGAAAGACGATGGCGTTTCAGGAATATTTGCTGTAACGAGAGAATTCAGAAAAGCATCATTCAAAGCCATTTCAAAATCGTTATCAATTGCTCAAAAACAAGAATTAGCACAATTCCTTTTGGATATTGAAGCAGATAAATATATTGGCAGAAAAATAGATTATAATACTAATGATTTTGATTTAGTAAATGTAGTTCGTGATCTAGCAAAACACTTTGTAGATAAAGTAGCCAATCTTCGTATAATAGAAAAAGACTTTGATAAATTATTTCCTTTATTAGAAGCACAAAGAGATTATTTAGGGCAATTTACAGGAGCCGTTAGTGAGGCAAATTATATAGACAAAGCGGTTGAATTCCTTGGAGCTAAAGCCGAATTCCTTACTGCAGTAGAAAGCATTACAAAAGTCGAAAAGTTTATCACTACTAATCTACCTAAAGCAAAAGAATGGAAAGGTTTTGTTCTAGCTGTAAACGACGAACTGAGTAAAGCAGCAAAACAAAACGTTACCATCGTTACTCTGTCTAAGGATTTTGACACAAATTATGCAAGCGACAATGTCAAAAACTACGCTACATTACAACAAACCGTTCAAAAAATAAAAGACGAATACCATAAGTTGTTTGCAGAAGCGATGCAGACTACTTCTGAAAAATATACTACCATAAAAGCTTCAGTCGAAAGTTTAATCTCTGAAATTAATGGTTTACCAGCTGGACTAAATGATAGTGCATCAACCCTGGCAGGGTCTCTGTTGCAATACGCTTCACAGCGAACACAAGCAACAGTAGCTATAGATTTTGATGTAAAAGACAAACAAAGCCGATTTACCTATTCAGAAGTATTGTCGTTTATAGATTTATCGAATAGCAAGAAAACAGAGGTCGACATCATTAAAGCAAGTTTAATAAAAACAGTTCCACCAGTTCCAGTTCCTGGAGCACCACCAACGCCTACAACAAAAACTTATGCAACTAAATTGCCAGGCAAAAAAGTTAAAGTGCTGGAGTATAAAAATTGGTTGCACCAAGAACTGCATAAATTAGCCAGTGCAGCCGATAATGATGATGTTGAAATTAACGATTAAGAAAGCATAAGATGAAATT
>CAIRMK010000567.1 GCA_903879645.1 uncultured Bacteroidota bacterium | reverse complement strand
GAGAAACAGTGCCATTATTTATACTATAGGTTCCAGAAGAAACTGCGTTTTTATAAAATGACTCATAGTTGTGAGGAAATCCTGTAACCAAAGTACTTACTATATCAGCAGCATCTTGCCCAGAAAAAGGATTCTGCATAACAGTAAGTCCCATTTCTCGTTTCAATCTTTGGGTAGCATCTGGACTACCGTCAAGTGTAGTTCTCAAGTTTACACTGCGTGTGGCAGAAATAATTCCTTGCTTCCATTTATAAGTTAATCCTGGTGCATGTTTAAATTGTGTTATATAAGTTCCGTCGCCATTATCAAAATAATCTTGTGCAAAATTGGTCTTATCTAATAGCTCGCCAGGAGTAACACCGTTATTATATACTACAAGCCCATTATTCAATCTGGCCTGTGTTTCGGCATTAAATGGCGGGAAGGTTGTCGCAGACTGTATTAGATGAGAGCCGGGATCAATTTTAATATCAAATGCAGTAAGTGGGTCTTCCAAAACCCCTTGGGTTTGATCAAGACTTGGTGTAACATTAACACGGGATTGATCTAACCAGGCCATATTGCTAGATCCGCTTACTCTAGTAGTATAAACTCCATCAGCATAATTTTCTGACACAGTGGCAATGAGTCCACCAAAAACATGTGTTCCGGCATTACGCAACAAGCTATCTGTGCGCAGGGTACGATACAAAGCAACCGGAATTCCAAGAGAGTCCAGTCCTAATATTTTCATTTCAGTGGCCAATTCCGAATCAGACATTTCTTGAATTTCGGCACCATAACGAGCAAATACTGTATTGGATAATGCTGCATTCATTGGCCCTATAGACTCACCTTGTTGAAAAGTTGTACTTCTCATATAAACATTTACTAAATCCATAGGCTGTATTATCGATTTTCCCAAATAGTGAACACGCAAATTTCTTCTAGCGCTCGCTACATCTGGAGACGCATTATCTTTCATATAATTATTGTTTACAGTTTGTAATGCATTAATATATTGCACCAATAATTTAAATATTGTTGATACTAAATTGTTTTCTTCCGGGGTTAGTTGTAATTCCAAAGGAAGTTGTGCTAAAACAATATTATAATTATACGCATTGAATGTAGTAGGAAGAGCGCCAATGGAAGCAACTACAGGACTTGTTCCGCCTGATGTTGGATTAATTTGAAACACTATTTCTGAATTATCACTTCCACCAAAAGCATTAGTTGCAAAGAAGTTAGATAATCTACTTTTTCGCATCTGCGTTAATTGTTGTTCTAAAGAAATAGCTGATTCATATAGGGCTTGTGGCGTAGTGGTATCAGACAAGGTTCCATTTAATTCCATCTGTGCTGTAGATAAAGCAGTTTCTATTTCATCATTAGTAATTTTACAAAGGTTATACGGATCTTGAATTGTAAAATCAATACTGCCAATGGAACCGGCATCTAAACTTAATGATGTATTTAATTCATGCACCAGTGTTAGTTCGATCACGCCACATCCACTCACTGT
>CAIRMK010000566.1 GCA_903879645.1 uncultured Bacteroidota bacterium | reverse complement strand
CATTTTTTTAAACGTGTGCAAATATACGATTGTGAGATAGGCGTTGTCAAGTGTTTTGATGTTTATTTTTGACAATACCACAAACACGCCAAGTTACAACGCTTTTTGCTCTGAAATTTGAAATCCAATGTTTTTTAAATCATTCCAAAAAGAAGGATAGGATTTTGAAACAACCTCCGCATTTTGAATCTCTATCGGTGTTTTCAATGCTAAAGGAGCAAAAGCCATTGCCATTCTATGGTCTTGATATGTTTTTATCTTTTTGTTGGGATGTATTCTAGTCGAAGCTCCTAATTTTATAGTAGAATCCGAAGTTATTACTAATGCCCCTAGTCTAGTTAATTCCGTTTTAAGAGCTTCTAATCGATCGGTTTCCTTTATTTTTAACGTATGTAATCCACTTAAATAACAGGCAACCCCTAATGCAAAACAGGTTACGACTAGTGTTTGTGCAATATCGGGTGTTGCATTCAAATCAAGTCGAAGGGATTGAACTGTATATTTTATTTTTTTTATTTTAATTCCAGCAGTCATATGCGTTGTCTCTACACCAAAATTCTCATAGATTTCTTTCAAAACAGCATCTCCTTGCAGGCTATTTTTTTTATAGTTTGACAAAGTTATTTCAGTATTTAATGGAGATAAAGCCACTATAGAATAATAATAGGAAGCCGAAGACCAATCCGATTCAATGATAAATTTGGAATTAGAAATTGTCGATTGAGGATCAACTTTAATTACATTGTTTTCAAATGAAGTTTGTATACCAATACTATTCAGAATTTCCAATGTCATTTTGATATAAGGCGCTGAGGTAATAAATCCTTCAAGCGTTAAATGCAATCCGTTGTCTAGTTTTGGTGCTATTAATAACAAAGCTGAAATAAATTGACTACTAACATCTGCCGAAAGCGTGACTTTATTTTGTGTAAGCTTTTTACCAACAATTTTTAAAGGAGGGTATCCATCATGCTCAGTATAGCTTATTTGCGCTCCAAGCTGTCGTAATGCTTCTACTAAAATAGTAATAGGACGCTCTTTCATTCTTGAAGAACCCGTAAGAACAACTTCTTTCCCTTCCTGAACAGCAAAATATGCCGTTAGAAATCTCATCGCTGTTCCAGCATGATGAATATCGATTACCTGACAATCGGAATTGGTCTGTTGCGAATCCTTTATGGCTTTAACCATCACATCAGAATCATCAGAATTAGATATGTTTTCTAAACTAATATTGGGATACAAAGCCTGCAACAAAAGTAATCGATTCGTTTCTGATTTAGAACCGGTGATTGAAACTTTTGATTGATGGATATTGGGAGTTGTTTTTAAAAGTAGATTCATTTTTTGTGTAAGGGATTTCATAAAAATGTAAAATGTATAGCATCATACTTCTTTACATTATTCTATTATTTCAGTTTTTCATTGTTTTGATGTCTGTCATGATCGCGATTCGTTTTCAAATCTAGCTTCTTGTCAAAAGCTGCTTGAAGGTCAATCCCTGTTTGATTGGCTAAACACAAAACCACAAAAACCACA
This sequence comes from uncultured Bacteroidota bacterium, assembly GCA_903879645.1. GTDB lineage: Bacteria > Bacteroidota > Bacteroidia > Flavobacteriales > Flavobacteriaceae > Flavobacterium. The sequence goes on along the minus strand of CAIRMK010000566.1, from coordinate 2,023 downwards.
TCGGCTAATTCTTCGCCAAGGTCTTTGTTTTTATCCGATTCTTTTTCAGACTGTTCTCCATAACGACGTGCAATGATACGAGCTACTTCCCCTACTTCTTCAGTAAGTTGTGCCATATTTGTCAATTCGTTAAAATATCGAACGCCATGATTTTTTATCCAAGTATCAACTTCCTGTTGAGCATTTTTTATGTTCATTTTAAATAATCTAAATTAATCGCCAAACAAATATAAATAATTGTGCGTTTTGAAAATGTTAAACCTTCATAATATTATACAATTTGTGTTTTGAATTTACTGCATTAAACGACATTCTACTCTGTCACTATAAAATTTAATGTCAGCAAATACGCTGAACAGCAAAGGCTTTTTTTGATTTATCTTAACCAGATGTCATCTTTTATTACCATAATTTCAAAAGTAAACTGTTCCAATGAATTTGGATAAAAACAAAAAAAATTCCAGTTAAAAAACTGGAATTAATTGTACAAGATAAATGTCTTTATTAATAAAAAAGTTCCGTTTTTACATGATTTGTATTTTCTTCTCCAAAAAAAGTTTTTTCAGAAGTAATCGCTGTAGGATAACCATCAGCATCGTATTGATTGGCACTAACGTAAAGAACATCTGACGAAGTAATTTGATTCGTATCTGTATGCTCCATTCTTGATTCTTCTTGTGTTCTAGTGATATTATTAGCAGAAATTGTTTTAAAGTTATCCAACAATTTAGAATACCCTATAATATTTTGCAAAGGATTAGTTTTAGCATCATATTGATACGTCATAATATTTTTTGAAACAATGTTTGCTGCAGTACCTCCAAGTAGGCGCTCATCTTCAATAAGATTACCATTTTGAAAGTGCATTTTACCACTATAAAGCGTGATTACATTATTATTAATATCGGTTGTATGTTTTTCATAAGAAACCGTACCATCATCATTATCAGTAAAAGTCATCACATAATTATCAGAAGAAACCACTTTAACTAAAGCTCCATTAGTATACGTATAACTCAAGGTACTTTGCAATTGAGTCGTTTTATCCAATACTACAATTTGAGTAATTAAATCATTTGTATATAAGTAAGTAGCATGCTTATCATTAGCATCAGTGCTTACAAGTTTATTACCGTCATAAGTAAATTTAGTTGTCGTTGTAGAATTGTCTGCTGCAACTTCAACAAGCTTAGAAAGTAACTTAGGTTGACTAACAGCATCTTCTGTTTTAGTACATGACGAAAAGGTAAGCAAAAAAACAATTGCAATTAAAAACAGTTGGTTTGTAGAGTTTACCAAACTGTGACGTAGGTTATGTAGCATGTTATTCATTTTTTAGTGGGGCTAATTATTGAATGGAGTAAATGTATAGAATCACATCATAACCAAAAAATATTTTCGATGTATGGCTAATATATCTGTTATAGAGCATTTTCTAGTAATAAAAACGTTTTAAAAAAGCATTTATTGTGTTTGCAAATCTATTCACTACTTTTGCATTTCTTTAAAAACAAATACACCCGATGAAACTGCTTTACTCCTATATAATCAAACACAAAATGCTCTTGTTCTTGGCGCTTATCATGGCGGCAATCAACATTTGCTTCAGCTTATCCGATTCAGTAATTACCGGAAAACTCATGCAGGATTGCGGTGTTGGAATGGCCAAATACAAAGGCAAAGAATTTGATTTTATCAAATCAGTCGCTTTTTGGTTAGGACTTTCTCTTGGTGCTGCCATGATTTCTAGAATCACCAAAAACTTTCAAGATTATTTTACCAATGTAGTCATTCAACGAACTGGTGCCCAAATGTACACGGACGGAATCAAGAAATCATTGGATTTGCCTTTTGAAGAATTTGAAGACCAACGCAGTGGAGAAACTTTAAGCAAACTACAAAAAGTGCGTTTAGATTCCGAGAAGTTAATCACGCTTTCCATCTCATTAATCTTCCAAACCATCATTGGATTTATATTCGTAATCATTTATGTATCACGAATTGATTCCCGAATTTCAATCAT
>CAIRMK010000565.1 GCA_903879645.1 uncultured Bacteroidota bacterium | reverse complement strand
TTCTTCAAAAATAATAATTTTTAATTTAGAATAATGGAACTAGAATGACTCTTTTTTAAAGAACGTAGCGTATTGGAACGCGGATGAACCGGATTTTATTTTTTGGGAACGCGGATGACGCGGATGATACGGATGAAACGGATTTTATTTTGTTTGTGCATAGTATTACACATACAGTATAATCAGTATCTAAATAAAAAATCCGTGACCATCAGTGTATGCGAAGCATCAGCTTCATCCGCGTTCCATTTTTCAACTATCTAAATAAAATATCCGCGTTCCATAAAAACCACCTCGGCTTTCAGCCACTCCTCCAAAGGAGGAGAATTATCAAAAAACAATAGTACTATCATTAGCTTTTTTATATTTTTGCTACGCTTAAAAACAAACAAATGAACTTCGATAGAAAAGAATTATCCAATATCCAGTTAATAGATTTATACAAAAGACTTTTAAAACCAAGATTGATAGAAGAAAAAATGCTGATTCTATTGCGTCAAGGAAAAGTCTCTAAATGGTTCTCCGGTATTGGTCAAGAAGCGATTTCAGTGGGAATCACCTCGGCGTTAGACCAAGACGAATACATCCTTCCTATGCACCGTAACTTAGGAGTGTTTACCGGTAGAGATATTCCATTGCACCGTTTGTTCTCGCAATGGCAAGGAAAGAAAACCGGATTCACCAAAGGACGTGACCGTAGTTTTCACTTTGGAACCCAAGAATTCAAGATCATCGGAATGATTTCGCATCTAGGCCCTCAAATGGGGGTAGCGGACGGAATTGCCTTAGCCAACAAGCTGAAACAAAACGGCAAAGTAACCGCAGTATTTACTGGAGAAGGCGCTACCAGTGAAGGCGACTTCCATGAAGCCTTAAACATTGCTTCGGTGTGGGATTTACCAGTATTGTTTGTGATTGAAAACAATGGCTACGGACTTTCAACACCTACCAACGAGCAATACCGTTGCTTAAACCTTGCCGATAGAGGCGTAGGATACGGCATGGAAAGCCATATTATTGATGGAAACAACATCTTAGAAGTATATACCAAGATTGCCGAACTAAAAGCGTCATTAGCAATAAACCCACGACCTGTCTTGTTGGAGTTTAAAACCTTTAGAATGCGTGGTCACGAAGAGGCGAGTGGTACCAAATACGTGCCGCAAGAGTTAATGGACATGTGGGCGATTAAAGACCCGATTGCAAATTATAGAACCTATTTACTTTCGGTTGGCGTACTTTCAGAAGAATTGGATGCCGAATTTAAAGCGGCTATCAAAGCAGAAATTGACGAACATTGGGCAATTACTCAAGCTGAACCAGACGTTATCGCTGATTTAAGTGAAGAGTTAAACGACGTCTATCAACCCTATACCTTTGAGGAAGTTAACCCTTCTAGCGAAGTAGAAAACATTCGTGTCGTGGATGCTATTTCGCATGCCTTGAGACAATCGATGGAGCGTCATGATAACTTAGTGATTATGGGACAAGACATTGCCGAATACGGTGGTGCTTTTAAAATAACCGAAGGTTTTGTAGAACAGTTCGGAAAAGACCGGGTACGCAACACCCCAATCTGTGAAAGCGCTGTGGTGTCTGCCGGAATGGGATTGTCTATTAACGGACACAAAGCCGTGGTAGAAATGCAGTTTGCCGATTTCGTGTCGACGGGTTTTAACCCTATTGTGAACTTATTGGCAAAACAACACTACCGTTGGAACGAGAAAGCCGACGTAGTAGTGCGCATGCCTTGTGGTGGTGGTACGCAAGCCGGACCGTTTCACTCGCAAACCAATGAAGCGTGGTTTACCAAAACCCCTGGATTGAAAGTAGTCTATCCTGCGTTTCCATTCGATGTAAAAGGATTATTGAATACCGCCATCAACGACCCAAACCCAGTCATGTTCTTTGAGCACAAACAATTGTACCGAAGTGTCTACCAAGACGTGCCTAAAAACTATTATACCATTCCTTTTGGGAAAGCCGCTATGCTGAAAGAAGGAACCCAAGTAACCATCATTTCGTTTGGTGCTGGCGTGCATTGGGCTTTAGATACGTTGGCGAAACACCCAGAGGTAAGTGCCGATTTGATTGATTTAAGAACCCTACAACCGCTAGATACCGAAACCATCTTTGCCTCGGTAAAGAAAACCAACAGAGTGATTATTTTACAAGAAGATACTTTGTTTGGTGGTATAGCAAGCGATATCTCAGCATTGCTTATGGAGCACTGCTTTGAGCACCTAGACGCACCAGTGAAACGTGTAGGCAGTATAGAAAGCGCCATACCGTTTGTAAAACCTCTAGAAGACCAATACTTGCCTAAAGTACGCTTTGAAGAGCAATTACTGGAGTTACTGAAATACTAAACATAGAAAAAGACACTTCCCAGTGTCTTTTTTTTCTCAATAAATTATTTTTTTCAAATTCAAAACATAGTAATTATAGTATATAATTC
>CAIRMK010000564.1 GCA_903879645.1 uncultured Bacteroidota bacterium | reverse complement strand
ATTATCCTATCTCATTATCATTGAATACCATTCGGAATATAGGTATATGGTCCACTTTTTTGATAGGTATTAGTTACATCAAAGCAGTTTTGTTTCCGATTAAAAATGAAAAAACATTAGAAGATTTTTTTATCAATCGATTTGGAAAAAGATTGTACCTCACTTTCTTTAAAGATTATACCGAAAAGGTATGGGGTGTTTCGTGTAACGAAATTAGCGCCGACTGGGGCGCTCAACGCATCAAAGGATTGTCGATTACTAAGACCATTGCTCATTTTTTGAAGAAGTTGTTTCTGAAAAATCAAACCGATATCAATCAAAAAGATACCGAAACTTCTTTAATAGAATATTTTTTATATCCAAAATACGGGCCTGGTCAGATGTGGGAAACCGTGGCTACTAAAATAACAAATTCAGGAGGACAATTGATTCAAAAGGCAAGAGTTGTTGAAGTTAAAATGGCAGAAAAAGCAGTTAGCAGTGTTGTAATTGAGCATTTGGCAACAAATGAAAGAGAAGAAATTAGTGTTGATTATTGTATTTCTTCCATGCCTGTTCCCGAATTGATACGTTCTTTTAATTGTCCTATTCCTGAAAACGTAAAAGAAGTAGCTGAAGGTCTTTGTTTTAGAGATTTTATTACGGTTGGTTTATTGCTTACAAAATTAAATCATAAGGTGGAGGACAATTGGATTTATATTCAGGAACGCTCTGTAAAAGTTGGACGTTTACAGATTTTTAATAATTGGAGTCCTTATTTAGTCAAAGATAAAGATACATTTTGGGTAGGTTTGGAGTATTTTTGTAATTTAGGAGATGATATATGGAATAAAACGGAGGAGCAAATGAAAGCTTTTGCGGTGGCTGAAATGATACAATTAGGATTTATTGACGAAGCAGATTATATAGATGGAGTGGTGATTAAAATGCCTAAAACCTATCCTGCTTATTTTGGTACTTATGATAAATTCAGTGAAATAAGTGATTTTACCAATACCTTTAACAATTTATTTTTAATTGGAAGAAACGGAATGCACAAATACAATAATCAAGATCACTCCATGTTGACTGCTATTGAAGCTGTTCAAAATATTAAAAATGGCGCTCATGATAAAGAAGTTATTTGGAAAATCAATACGGAACAAGAATACCACGAAGAAAAGTAAAAGAATTACATCGTATGGGAAATAAAATAAACGTAACAAAAATGAATCTTCCTATCATAGAAGATCCACGCGGGAATTTAGCTTTTATTCAAGAGGATATTATTCCTTTTGAAATTAAAAGAGTTTATTATTTATATGATGTTCCCAGTACTGCCTTTAGAGGTGGTCATTCGCACATTGCTCAAAGTGAATTTTTAATTCCGTTGAGTGGTAGTTTTGAAGTAATAACCGATGATGGAATTACCAAAAGCACCCATGTGATGAACAAACCCAATATTGGACTTTTTATTCCTACTGGAATTTGGAGAGAATTACAAAATTTTTCTTCGGGTGCTGTCTGTTTGGTTTTAGCTTCTGATGTATTCAAGGAAGAAGATTATATTAGAGATCATGCTGTTTTTTTAGAATCACTTACTTTGTAAATTAACATTCAAAACTTCAATTTTAATTGATGATTTTATCGTTTTATATCGTAAAAGAGTTGACTTTTTAAATTATGAAAATACTCTATTTAGTACCTAAAATAAATGCGGAAGGCGGTTTAGAACGAGTGTTGAGTCTAAAGGCAAATTATTTGGTTGAGAAGTTCCATCATGAGGTTTCTATTATGACTCAAAATGAGGGAAACTCTTCGTTATTTTATCATTTGAACGATACTATCCAATTATATGATATTGATTTAAGCGGATCCAGACTTCAATTTGTTGCTAAATATTTCAAAGGAGTTGGTCGCATCGTTAGACTTGTTAATCCTGATATTGTAGTGGTGGCAGACAGTATGTATAAAGCGTATTTAGTATCTTCAGTAGTAAAAAATAAACCTATTGTTTACGAATGTCATAATTCAATTTTTGTCAAGCAGACTCCCAAACATTATTCTTTTTATTTGAATTGGATTCCTAAGGTTGATCTTTGGTTTAATAGATATGTTGCTCAACGAATGGATGGTTTTGTGGCATTGTCCAAAGAAAGTTTAGCCGAATGGAAAGTACCGAATGGAATTGTTATACCTAATCCGAATTGGCTTGAAACAGAAAGAACAGGTAATTTAGAAGCAAAGAAAATAATTATAGTAGCACGACATTCTTATGAAAAGGGATTGGATCGATTTTTTTCTATTTGGAAAGTTGTTTCCCAAAATCACCCAGATTGGAAGGTTGAAATTTATGGAAAGTCATCATCAACATTGCATTTTCAAGATGCCGTTAATCAATTAGGAATTGCTGATTCTATTACGTTTATCGAACCTATAAAAGAGATAAATGAGAAATACTTTGAAGCTTCTATTTATGTCATGACGTCCCGATTTGAAGCCTTTCCGATGGTTCTAATAGAAGCAATGTCTTGTGGTTTGCCTGTTATAGCTTATGATTGTCCTTGCGGACCAAGAGCGATTATTGAAAATGAAGAAAATGGGTTTTTGATTGAAAATGGTAATCAAAATCAATTTATTACTGCGCTTCAAAAAGTAATGGAAAGTATCGAACTGCGAAAAGCAATAGGAGCAAAGGCAAAAAAATCTACAGAAAAGTATGCTATTGATGCTATAATGAATCAATGGAATTCTTTTTTACAATCAAAAATGAAATAGTTTTAGATTATAAAGTGCATAAATACCCAATTCTGTAAACATCAAAAAGAAATAACGAAGGGTTTGCGCTGGAGATGTTTCTATGCAACAAAGATTGACTCATTTTAAAAACATTGGCTACTAGCCATTTCATACCAATCTTTTTAATGGTGAAATATACTTTTGAGATTTTTACATAATCAGGAGGAAGTAACTCTTTTTCTAATAAATTTTTTAGCGCCATTAGCGATTCTTGTTCTTTTTTAATCGTCACCTCAAATTCGTCAAGTCCATAATGAAATACTGGATTTTCAATATGCTTAATGGGAATATTGTTTTTCATGATTTCAAATGAAAACAAAGTATCTTCATGTCTTAAGTTTGGAATAGTTTCATTAAACGAAACAGATGCAAAAACGTCTTTGTGAATCAAGAAATTCAACGTTAAAAAAGAAAGGTATTTGTTTTTATTACGTTGAATTACGGATAAAGCTTCTCTTTGATTCCCATAAACCCACCGTAATAGTTTCTGTTTTGCAGGTTTTTCATCTTGGTATCGAATGCCTCCATAGACTATTTTTGAGGAATCATCAATAGCTGAAACATAAGTTGAAATAAAATTTTCATGAATAGGGAACGTATCTGCATCTAAAAAGAGTAAATAAGGGAAAGTCGCTTTTTGAGCCAAAGAATTTCTGTTTTTGGCTCTTCCAAGATTGACAGCATTGGAACTAAAACTGCAATAATCAAGTGTGTTTATTTTATTATTATCAAATTTAGAAGCTGGATTGGAATTATCGTCCTGACAAATGATTTCATAATCAATTCCCAAAATATCGCATTGATTTTTTAGTTCGGTAACCAAATCAAAAATATAGTAGTTGTATGTTGGGATTAGGATAGATAGCATCTTGTATTTTTTAATTTAAAAACGATACCTAATAATGCAATAAATAGCATGTAATCCATCTTTCCAATTGATTTTTTTTCCTTCTTCATAGGTTCTTCCGTAATAAGAAATACCAACTTCATAAATTCTAACTTTTCTAATTTTAGAAATTTTTGCGGTGACTTCGGGTTCAAACCCAAAACGTTTTTCTTGTAAAGACAATGATTTAAGCATTGAAGTGTTGAATAGTTTGTAGCACGTTTCCATATCCGTTAAATTCAGATTCGTGAATAAATTAGATAGAAAAGTTAAAAACTTATTTCCGATAGTATGCCAAAAAAACAAAACACGGTGCGCATTTCCTCCCATAAATCGTGAACCATAAACAACATCGGCAAAACCATCTACAACAGGTTGCAATAAAATGGCATATTCTTCGGGATTGTATTCTAAATCGGCATCTTGAATTATGGTATATTCCCCAGAAACAGTAGCTATTCCTGTATGAATAGCAGCACCTTTCCCTTTATTCTTTGAATGATTTAGTAATTGAATGTTTACATCAGGATTTTGTGTAATATATGTTTCTATCGACTTTTTTGTGTTGTCAGTAGAGCAATCGTTAACAATTATAATCTCCTTTTGAATGTTTTGAATAAGTGTAACGTTTTTTATTTTATCCAATATTAAATGAACAGTATGTTCTTCATTATAAACAGGGATGATAATGGATAAAAGCTTCATTTAGTTGGGAATTAAAACACAAATCTAATGTTCTAAATTGAAACTGCAATAAAATCTATATTTTTGTTGAAATAATTGAAATGAAATTTTATTTCCAAAAATATAAATATCCAGTTTATTTAATTGCTATTGCGGCTATTTGGCTTGTATTAGTAACTATTGTAATGCAATTGCAACATCAAGTATTTATTTTTGGTGATAGTAAATCCTATTTAATTGCGGCACAAGAGTTATTTTTAGAACATAAATTAAATTCTCAAAGACCTGTAGTTATTTCATTTATAAATGGATTTCCGCTGTTGTTGAGTTGTTCAAAATCAGTATTTTTTGGTTGGAGTTTATTTGTTAATTTAGTTTGTTGGTTTGCAACTATTCTTTTAATTTTTCAAATTAGTAAAGAAAAAGTACCTTCAAGAATAGCTTTTCTTCTTTCGCTAGTTTTTATTTTCTGTATAGGAAATTTATTTATTGTTTTTCACTTGCTATCAGAGACAATTTTCATTTTTGTATTGACACTTGTTTTTTATTTGCTTCAAAAATATTGCAATACCAAAAAGATTTTATTTTTAATAGCATCACTTTTTCTTTTAGTGTTGGCCATTATGATAAAACCATTGTCTTTGGGTTTGTTTTTTGTGGTGGTCATCAGTTTTTATAGTCAATGGAAATCTATTTTTTTTAGTAAATATTCGGTACTTATTTATGTTGCTTTCTATTTGTTGTTTTTTCAAATGAATGGTTTAAAAAAGCAATATGGAAATTTCACAGTTAGTTATATGATTCGTTTACTTATTACAATTATCTAGGAACTAGAGCATATTGTTTGCAAAATAATACGGATTATAATAAAGGGATAAATGATAGGGTGGATCGGTTTTCGAGTTTAACTGATTCCAATCAAAAAAAAGTTGCTTCTGAAGATTTGAGATTACAATTAAAGACCAATAAATTAAATTTGATTAAAGCGTATGGTATTAATTTGGTTACTAATGCAACAAAAGGAAGTGCTTCTGTTTTTGGTTGTGAAAATATTTTAAAAACAAGTTATTTTAATTATTGTCTGTATTTATTTAAAGTGATTTCAAAACTTCAAAATATAATTTTCACACTTTTTGGATTGTTGTTAGCAAGTTATTTTTTGATTCAAAGAAGAGGCGAGATATATGATAAAATGATTTCGTTTGTCATCTTTTATATAATTTTTGTTTCAGCAATTTCCAGCGATCAAGGAGATAGATTTCATATAGTAGTCTACCCTTTAATTTTAATTTTGTTTGCTAAATTTATATCGAAAAAGATTACATCGTTCTCTGAACTACTTCAAAAATAGCACCATCTTCACATTTCAATGTTTTAGAAGGGAATTTCATCAATAAAGCATAATCGTGGGTTGCCATGATGATCGTTTTACCTAAGGCATTGATGTTTTTTAATACTTCAAGAACTTCAACACTTGTTTGAGGGTCAAGATTTCCTGTTGGTTCATCGGCAAGGATCAATTCTGGGTCATTTAATAAAGCTCTGGCTATTGCAACACGTTGTTGTTCTCCACCTGAAAGTTGGTGTGGCATTTGATTGGCAAAACCTTTCATCCCCACTTTATCTAAAACTTCATCAATTTTGTTTTGCATTTCGGTAGCATCTGTCCATCCCGTTGCTTTTAATACAAAAAGCATGTTATCATTTACACTTCTGTCCGGAAGTAATTTGAAATCTTGGAAAACAATTCCAATTTTTCTTCTCAAATAGGGAATATCTTTTTCTTGTAAAGTAGCTAAATAGTATTCAACGATATGTCCTTCTCCTTCTGTAAGAGGTAAATCGCCATACAAAGTTTTCATAAAACTACTTTTTCCTGTACCAGTTTTTCCAATTATATAAAGGAATTCTCCATGATTAACTTCAAGGTTAATTTGAGATAAAATCACTTTGTTTTCTTGATAAATCGTAACGTCTTTTAATGATAATACTACTTGTGACATAGGAAATTTTGTTTATTGGGTAAAAGTAATAAATTTTAAATTTTAAATATTAGATTTTAAATATATAAATTTTATCATTTTGTTTTTATAAACTTAATTACTTGATTTTTATTGTTTGGAAACTTTTCAATATCTAAAATTTAATTGTTAAGAAAAATGTTTATAATAAAAGCAAACTATCTCACGTTATAGATAGGAGAATTATAATTTTGAATGATAATAAAAAACACTTTGCAATGCGAAAAATAGCGGCTTTTTTACTTTTAAATGTATTAGTTTCAGGAGCAACTATTACTGCTCAACAATCAGCAATTTATACCAACTCACTTTCTGAATTTGACAAGGCTGTTTCGCTTTATAATGATAAGCAATTTTTAGCAGCGCAAATACTTTTTGATAAAGTGCAACAAAATAACAAAGAACAAGATGTTCGATCGGATTGTGCTTATTATATTGCGAATTGTGCTATTCGATTAAATCAAGCGGGTGCTGATAAATTGGTGCAAGATTTTGTTGCTAATTATCCAACGAGTACAAAACTCAATCAATCTTATCTTGGAGTTGCCACTTATTTTTTTGAAAATGGAAATTTTCCACAAGCTTTGGAATATTTCAGTAAAGTGGATGAAAGCGCATTGACTTATGATGAATTAGAGAAATACAATTTCCAAAAAGGGTATTCATTTTTTGCTGCTAATAATAAAAAAGATGCTACAACTTATCTAAATAAGGTGGCTAATTCCAAGCAATATGGTTCTCAATCCAAATATTATTTAGGGTTTATGGCTTATGAAGGTGATAATTACAAAGAAGCTACCAAATATTTTGATCAAGTTTCAGGAGAGGATAAATACAAAGAAAAGCTATCCTATTTCCAAGCGGATATGAACTTTAAGCAAGGTAATTTTCAAAAAGCAATTGATTTAGGAAAAGCCGCTATGACTAAGTCCAACGCCATGGAAAAATCAGAATTGAATAAAATCATAGGGGAGAGTTATTTTAACTTGAATAAATTCGATGAAGCGCTACCTTATTTGAAACTTTATGGTGGAAAAAAAGGAAAATGGAACAATACTGATTACTATCAATTAGGATATACTTATTATCAACAGAAAGATTATGATAATGCGATTTCTCAATTCAATAAAATCATTGATGGAAAAGACTTTGTAGCTCAAAATGCGTACTATCATTTGGGTGAATGTTATATGAAAACGGATAAGAAGCAACAAGCATTGAATGCCTTTAAAAATGCTTCAGAAATGGATTTTGATAAGAAAATTCAAGAAGATGCCAATTTGAATTATGCTAAAATTAGTTATGAAATTGGAAATTCCTATCAATCTGTTCCAGATGTATTATCAGCTTTTCTAAATAAATATCCTGATTCGCCTAATAAAAGTGAGATTGAAAGTTTACTAATTAATTCTTATATCACTTCTAAAAATTATAAAGAAGCGTTGACTTTGTTAGAAAAAAACAAGAGTCCAGAAAACCGTTTGGCGTACCAAAAAGTAACGTTCTATCGTGGTTTAGAATTATATACTGATGGTAATTATCAAGAGGCACAAAAAATGTTTAAAACTTCAATTGGAGTTCAAAAAGATGCTAAGTTTTCTGCACGTGCCACATTTTGGAAAGCAGAAACTGAATATACGTTAGACAACTTTAATGAGGCATTGTTGAGTTTTAAACAATTTGAAGGAATGGCAGAATCTAAAAACACTCCTGAATTTAGGAATCTTAAATACAATATCGCCTATTGTTATTTTAAACAGAAAGAATATGACCAAGCCGGTAATTACTTTCAAAGTTTTATTGAAGGTGCTAAAGATGATAAAATCCGTTTGAATGATTCGTATTTACGCTTGGGAGACAGTCGTTTTGTAACTTCAAAATATTGGCCTGCGATGGATGCATATAACAAAGCAATCGAACTAAAAAGTGTGGATGCTGATTACGCCGCTTTCCAAAAAGCAATCAGTTACGGATTTGTGAGTAAAAATGATAAGAAAATTGATGATTTTAATAAGTTTCTTCAAACGTTTAAAACGTCACAATATCGCGATGATGCGTTGTTTGAACTAGGAAACACCTATGTCGCTGATAATAAAGCTGATTTAGCAATCAAAACCTATGACCAATTGCTGAGTGAATTCAAAAATGGTTCCTATTCGTCTAAAGCAGTTTTACGTCAAGGGTTGATTTATTATAATACCAATAAAGACGAATTGGCAATTGCTAAATTTAAAAAAGTAGCCTCAGAATATCCAAAAACTCCAGAAGCATTAGAAGCGGTATCTACTGCTAGATTAATTTATGTGGACAATGGAAAAGTCGATGAATATGCTGCTTGGGTAAGAACCTTAGATTTTGTGGAAGTTTCTGACGTAGATTTAGATAATGATACCTATGAAGCAGCTGAAAAACAATATTTGCAAAACAATACGAAGCAAGCTATTACTACTTTAAGTGGTTATGTTGCCAAATTCCCTAAAGGAATTCACGCTTTGAAAGCGAATTTCTATTTAGGACAATCTTATTATGCAGATGGTTTAGAACAAAATGCAGTGCCAAATTATGAATTTGTAATCGGGCAATCCAAAAGCGAATTTACAGAACAAGCATTGGCTCGTTTGTGTGAAATCCATTTGAAAAAAGAAAATTTTACAAAAGCAATTCCAGTATTAAAACGTTTAGAAACTGAAGCTGATTTCCCTCAAAACATCACATTTGCTCAAGCCAATTTGATGCGCGCTTATTACGATCTAAAGGATTATCCTAATGCGGTGGTCTATGCTGATAAAGTGTTAGCTAATCCCAAAACTGATAACAAGATTAAAAGTGATGCACAAATTATTGTAGCTCGTTCTGCTATTAAAGCTAATGACGAGCCAAAAGCACGAGTGGCTTATGCTAATTTGTTGAAAATTGCCAATGGAGAATTGGCTGCAGAGGCTTTATATTATGATGCTTATTTCAAAAATAAGGATGCAAAATACGCTGATTCTAATAAGTCGGTTCAGAAATTAGCTAAAGATTATTCAGGTTACAAATACTTTGGTGCTAGAGGATTAATTGTCATGGCTAAAAACTACTACGGATTAAAAGATAGTTTTCAAGCCACCTCAATTTTAGATAGTGTAATCGAAAACTTTGTTGATTACCCTGAGGTTGTTCAAGAAGCTAAAACGGAATTGGATACTATTAAAACTGAAGAAAGTAAAACGAATTCGTCAATAACTAAATAAGACTCTGTATAACTCTGAGCAATCTCAGTGCAGCTCTGTGTAATTGTTAAAAAAATAAATATGAAAATCAATTTCCAATATAAAGTCGCCATCCTAGTAGTTCTTTTAGCTACTCAAATTTCGTTTTCTCAAAAGAAAGACGAAAACATCGGAACCGAAGTAGTTAATGTGGTGAAACCCTATACTCCAACCATTTCGGATGCTTTCAAAGTAAAAGAAACACCTTCTTTGGACGATGAGGATAATTCCAAAAAAGAGAACATCCAGTACAATATTTTTTCTTTTCCAGTAGCATCAACTTTTGCTCCAGCTAAAGGAAAAGCTGCTGGTGTTGAAAATGGGGCAAAAGAAAAACTATTTAATAATTATGCTACGTTAGCCGCAGGAAATTATGGAACAATTAATGCCGAATTGTTTGTGACACAGCCTTTAGAAAATGGAGACTATGTAGGTGCTTTGTTACGTCATTTGTCCTCTCAAGGAAGTATAAAAAATGTAGAATTGGATAATAAATTCTCCAATTCCTCTTTAGATGTAACCTATGGAAGCAAAGCAAAAAACATGTCCTGGAATGGAGATATTGGATACCAACGTCAAACCTATAATTGGTATGGTATAGATCCTGTTTTATATGAAGGATTAGCGCCTGCTGATAAAGATTTGTTTTTAAACGGAATTGATCCGAAGCAGACCTATCAAAATATTTATTTAGGAGGAAGGTTAGCGGTTAATGAAAGTATTTTCAAAGAGGCAACTATTCGTTTCAATCATTTTTCAGATTCTTATGCCTCTAGTGAAAATCGTTTTGTAGCCAAACCATCATTACAGTTTGATGTAATGGATGTAAAGCTAAAAACCGATTTTGTTTTGGATTATCTAAATGGAACTTTTCAAAAAGACTATTTTGTAACCACTGATGCTATAAAATATGGCTTTACCAACGTGGGCGTTAAACCAAGTTTTCAAATAAATAAAGAAGATTTATCAGTAAATGTTGGAGCAAGCTTTTTCTATAGCGTGTCAACAGCGCCAGGTCAAAACAAGTTTTTTGTCTATCCAAACATTACAGCATCTTATAAAGTTGTTGGTGATTTAATGATTGCTTATGGTGGTGCCGAAGGAACACTAAAACAAAACACCTATCATGATTTTGTGGATGAAAACTTTTTCGTTTCTCCTACTTTAACTGTTGCACCAACTGATCAAAAGTTTGATATTTATTTGGGTTTAAAAGGAAAATTAGCCAATACTATTGGATATAATATTCGAGGTTCTTTGATGGATGAAAACAACAAGGCTTTATTCAAAAGTAATGGTGATTATCCTCCTTATGCTAATCCCTCGAATTATGAGTATGGCAATTCGTTTGGAGTAGTATATGATAATGTAAAAACAGTAAGTTTTTTTGGTGAGTTGAAAGCCGATTTTTCTAAAAATGTTACTTTCGGAATAAATGGAACCTTGAGCAGTTATACCATGAATAATGAAGCACAAGCTTGGAATTTACCTGCTATAAAATTAAGTTCTACAATCGATTTTAACGTGACACCAAAATGGTATGCTGGCGCCAATGTGTTTTTTGTTGGTTCACGAAATGATCAATATATCAACATGTCTTTACCACAACCGGTTACTGATGTTAAATTAGATAGTTATTTCGATTTGAATGCTCATGTGGGATACAAACACAATGAACGATTGACATTCTTCTTAAAAGGAAACAACTTAGCGAATCAAAACTACCAAAAATGGATGAATTATCCTGTACAAGGTCTTCAGGCAGTGTTGGGAGCCAATTACAAATTTGATTTTTAATTAGTAGCCACTAAGTTCACTAAGTATTCAGTAAGAACGATATATTTAATTGGTGCTCTTTGTGCTTTCTTAGTGAACTTCGTGGTTAAATATAATCTATAAATGCTAAAACAAACTATTCTCCAACGTTACCATCAAATTCTTCAAGATCGAATCGATATTTTTCGAGATATGATTGCTGATCTAACCATTGATGCTCAAAACGACGCCAAAGGTTCGGCAGGAGATAAACACGAAACGACATTATCAATGATGCACATCGAGCAAGAAAAGTTAAATCATAAACTCAAAGAAATCCTAGAACAAAAATCCATTCTTGATAAAATTGATGCTTCCGCAAATCATACAAAAATTGCTTTAGGAAGTTTAGTCCAAGCCAATGGAATGATGTTATTCATTAGTGCTGCTTTACCAAAAATTACAGTTGATGACAAATCGATAATAGCCGTTTCTCCTCAATCCCCTTTAGGAAGTAAATTGATGGGAAATGAAGTGGGATTTGAGTTTGAAATAAATACTACAAGATATTTAATTGAAAAAATCAATTAAAGATTTTGAAAATTCACCATCTCTGAGCCTGAAAATTAAAATTTGAAAGTCTATTTCGAACAAGACATTGTCTCAATCGAACAAAGCATTGGCTGAATCGAACAAAGCATTGGCTCAATAAGAATAAGCATTGTCTCAATCAAACAAAGCATTGGCTGAATCGAACAAAGCATTGTCTCAATCGAACAAATAGGTTTTTATTCGAATAGTTTTCTAAATTATGTTTGATTACTATCTATTTTGCAATCTTAAACTCAAAACCATAATTCTAAACAATTTTAATTATAAAAAATAGGTATAAGTTAATTTTTAGTTATAATTTATAACTAATTATTCTTTTTAAGTTTTAATAATAGAAGTATTATTTCACTTTTGCTTCATAATTAATGTAAGAACAATTCGAAAATTGTTTATTTAAAACGAAAGAGATTATGTGCGGAATTGTATGCGCCTTTGATTTAAAACAAAAATCAGATCAAATCAGACCCCAAGTATTGGAAATGTCTAAAATTATTCGCCACCGAGGACCCGATTGGAGTGGTGTTTTTAGTAATGAAAAAGCTATTATGGCACACGAAAGGTTGGCTATTGTTGACCCAGCTTCGGGGAAACAACCTTTATTCAGCGCAGATAAAAAGCTTGTTCTGGCTGCCAATGGAGAAATATACAATCATAGAGCATTACGCAAACAGTTTGAAGGAAAATATCATTTTCAAACAGAAAGTGATTGTGAAGTGATTCTAGCACTTTATAATGAAAAAGGAGTTGATTTTATTGATGAAATGAATGGAATCTTTGGTTTTGCTATTTATGATGTTGAAAAAGATGAATATTTTGTTGCTCGTGACCACATGGGAATCATCCCTTTATATATTGGCTGGGATCAACACGGAACTTTTTATGTGGCATCAGAATTAAAAGCTCTTGAAGGCTTTTGTACTAAAATAGAATTGTTTCCGCCAGGGCATTATCTGTCAAGTAAAGATGGAGAATTTGTAAAATGGTACCACAGAGAATGGACAGAATATGATGCAGTAAAAGAAAATGCGACAAACATTGAAGAAATAAAAACGGCACTTGAAGCAGCGGTTCACCGTCAATTAATGAGTGATGTCCCTTATGGAGTTTTACTATCTGGTGGTTTGGATTCGTCTATTACTTCGGCTGTTGCCAAAAAATATGCACAAAAACGCATTGAGTCAGGTGATACAGTAGATGCTTGGTACCCGCAATTACATTCATTTGCAGTTGGATTAGAAGGTTCGCCCGATTTGGCTGCGGCAAGAGTGGTGGCAGATCATTTGGAAACTATTCATCACGAAATAAAGTTTACTATTCAAGAAGGGTTGGATGCCGTTAGGGATGTAATATATAATTTAGAAACTTATGATGTGACTACCATTAGAGCATCTACACCCATGTATTTGATGGCACGTGTTATCAAATCTATGGGAATTAAAATGGTTCTTTCTGGTGAGGGTTCAGACGAATTGTTTGGAGGATATTTGTATTTTCATAAAGCTCCCAATTCAAAAGAATTTCATGAAGAAACCGTTCGTAAATTGAGCAAACTGCACATGTATGATTGCTTACGAGCTAACAAAAGTTTGGCGGCTTGGGGAATTGAAGGACGTGTACCATTTTTAGATAAAGAATTTATGGATGTTGCTATGCGTATCAATCCACAAGATAAAATGATTAATGGCGAACGCATGGAAAAATGGGTTCTACGTAAAGCATTTGAAGATATGTTGCCTGCATCTGTTGCTTGGAGGCAAAAAGAACAATTTAGTGATGGAGTAGGATATAGTTGGATTGACACTTTAAAAGAAGTGGTTGCCAAAGAGATTTCGGATGAGCAATTGACGAATGCTAAATATAAGTTTCCGCTTCAGACACCAACTTCGAAAGAAGAATATTACTATCGTTCTCTTTTTACGGAACATTTTCCAAGTGATGCAGCGGCTTTGTGTGTTCCACAAGAGGCAAGTGTTGCTTGTAGTACTAAAATTGCTTTAGAATGGGATGAAGCTTTTAAAAACATGAATGACCCATCCGGTAGAGCTGTGGCAAATGTTCATGATGATGCCTATATAAAAATATAAAAATATTGAAGAGAATAAAGTCAAGTTTTGTGACTTGATTTTAGATTGAAGTTTAGTTTGTTTGTTTAAAAAGCGTTTGTCTTAATTGATAAACGCTTTTTTTATTTATAAAACATATCTAATCAGATAGTTGAATTTTATATATTATAACGACGTATAAATAATCGCTTTAAAACGCTTAAAATTTATCAAAAGATAAATGTTGATAACTTGTAAGACAAAATGCTTAAAATCGCTTTAAAATCATGTTCGCTTTTGTATATTTGCGTGTTTGACAAAAATCATATATACGATATAATTTATTATGAGCGACGAAATTAAAAAAAATAGCTATTCAGCCGATAGTATTCAGGCGTTAGAAGGAATGGAGCATGTTAGAATGCGTCCGTCTATGTACATTGGAGATACTGGCGTTAGAGGTTTGCATCATTTAGTTTATGAAGTAGTAGATAATTCTATTGATGAAGCATTAGCAGGACATTGTGATACTATTGGTGTTTTTATCAATGAAGATAATTCAGTATCTGTTGAAGATAATGGACGTGGTATTCCAGTAGATATGCACAAAAAAGAAGGTGTTTCTGCACTTGAAGTTGTAATGACTAAAATTGGTGCTGGAGGTAAATTCGATAAAGATTCTTATAAAGTTTCTGGTGGACTTCACGGGGTTGGTGTTTCATGTGTAAATGCACTTTCGGATAATTTAAAGGCTACTGTTTTTAGAGACGGAAAAATTTACGAACAAGAATACGAAAGAGGTAAAGCAATGTATCCTGTAAAACAAGTTGGTGAAACAACTAAACGTGGTACAATGGTTACATTTCATCCGGATAGGACTATATTTACTCAAACCATCGAATTCAATTATGATACTTTAGCAGCTCGTATGCGTGAGCTATCTTTTTTGAATAAAGGAATTACAATTACTCTTACTGACAAGCGTTTTACTAAAGAAAACGGAGATTATGAAGGTGAAGTCTTTCATTCCAAAGAAGGTTTGAAAGAATTCGTTAAGTTCCTTGATGCGGGTCGTGAGCCAATTATCTCTCATGTGATTAGCATGGAACACGAAAAGGGAGAAGTTCCTGTTGAGGTGGCTTTGGTTTATAATACTAGTTATTCTGAAAATATCTTTTCTTATGTAAATAATATCAATACTCACGAAGGAGGAACCCACTTACAAGGATTCCGTATGGGCTTGACTCGTACGTTGAAAAAATACGCAGATGCTTCAGGTTTATTAGATAAATTAAAGTTTGAAATTGCTGGTGATGATTTTCGTGAAGGTTTAACAGCTATTATTTCGGTTAAAGTTTCTGAACCTCAATTTGAAGGTCAAACGAAAACAAAATTAGGGAATAGAGAAGTAGTATCTCCTGTTTCACAAGCAGTTTCTGAAATGCTTGAAAATTATTTAGAAGAAAACCCTAATGATGCTAAAATTATAGTTCAAAAAGTAATTCTTGCTGCTCAAGCACGTCATGCTGCTAAAAAAGCACGTGAAATGGTGCAGCGTAAAACCGTTTTAGGTGGTGGAGGGTTACCAGGAAAATTATCTGATTGTTCAGAACAAGATCCAGCAAGATGCGAGGTTTATCTTGTCGAAGGGGATTCTGCGGGAGGAACAGCAAAACAAGGTCGTGATAGAAATTTTCAAGCTATTTTGCCTTTGAGAGGTAAGATATTAAATGTTGAAAAAGCGATGCATCACAAAGTTTTTGAAAATGAAGAGATTAGAAATATATTTACGGCTTTGGGTGTAACTATTGGTACAGAAGAAGATTCAAAAGCGTTAAACCTTGAAAAATTAAGATATCATAAAGTAATTATTATGTGTGATGCCGACGTCGATGGTAGTCACATTGCCACTTTGATTCTTACATTCTTCTTTAGATTTATGCGTGAATTAATTGAAGGAGGACATATATATATTGCTGCACCACCTCTTTATTTAGTTAAAAAAGGAAATAAAAAAGAATATGCTTGGACAGATGATCAACGTGATTTAGCTAACGAAAGAATGGGGGGAAGCGCCGGAATTCAACGTTACAAAGGTCTTGGGGAAATGAATGCAGAACAATTGTGGGAAACTACAATGGATCCAAGTTTTAGAACATTACGTCAAGTTACAATTGATAGTTTAACAGAAGCGGATAGAGTTTTCTCAATGTTAATGGGTGACGAAGTACCGCCGCGAAGAGAATTTATTGAAAAGAATGCTGTTTACGCAAATATTGATGCGTAATCAATTTTCTAAATATATTATGATAGGGATTTGTTTGATTTTTTCAAACAAGTCCCTTTCTCAATCTGCACAAACTTTTGATCAAATTGGTAGGTTTTTAAATGATGCTACTATGTATGCAGGAAAATATATTACTCCAGCTACAGATGCCGCTGTTTATCAATCGTCATCGGGTTGGATGACTTCTCCAAAAAAAAGGAAATTATTCGATGTTACTTTAGGTATTAATACGAATGTTTTTTTTGTACCCAATAGCGATAGAAGTTTTCCAATAAACAATTCTGATTTTACTTTTTTTACTATTCAAAATGCTAATGGTGAAACAGTTCCTTATGCAACTGTTCCAACTGCTTTGGGTAGTGATACAAACTATTATTTAGTAGGTCAAATAGATACAAATCAAATCAAAATGGCAGCACCAAATGGTGTAAATCAAGAATCCATAGTTTATCCGTATGCACAAGGTTCTATCTCATTATGGAAAGGATTTGAGATAGTTGGTAAATATTCAACCAAAGTCAAATTGAAAAGAGGAGATTATCAAGTATATGGTTTTGGACTGAAACATAATTTAAGTCAGTATATTGAATCGCTTGAAAAGCATAAAATAAATTTAGCCGCTCTTATAGCTTACTCTAAAGAAGATATTAGTTTCGATTTTTTAGACACATATACTTCTTACGGAAATTTAGGTATAAATGAAATTACAGGTAAAGTAGATACGTATCAATTTCAAATTAGTGCTTCCAAGGAATGGAAAAAATTTGAATTAATGGTAAGTTCAATTACGAATAGAAGTGATTTTAAATATATGCTTACTGGACCAAGAGGTCAAATTGAAGATGTTATTCCTGTCCAATATATTTTGAATGAAAAACTGAAAGATATTTACAAAACTAAACTCAATAGTATTGCGGAAATATCGGGTAGATATCAATTTAGCAAAATTTATGTACAAACTTCATTAGCTTTTGGTAAATTTGTGAACTCAAACCTATCGGTTCAATATGAATTTTAATTTTTTTATCAATATAACACACACTATAAAATGAAAGTTACAATAGTTGGAGCAGGAAACGTTGGAGCAACATGCGCTGATGCAATTGCTTACAGAAGAATTGCGAGTGAAATCGTATTATTAGACATTAGAGAAGGATTTGCTGAAGGGAAAGCTCTTGACATTATGCAAACTCAAACCACTTTAGGATTCAACACTAAAATGGTTGGTAGTACCAATGATTATTCAAAAACGGCTGGAAGTGATGTAGTAGTAATTACATCAGGAATTCCAAGAAAACCTGGAATGACTCGCGAAGAATTAATCGGAATTAATGCTGGAATTGTTAAAACAGTAGCCGAAAATTTATTAGCACATTCTCCAAATGCAATTGTGGTGGTTGTGTCAAATCCAATGGATACGATGACTTATTTAACATTGAAAGCTACAGGATTACCTAAAAATAGAATTATTGGAATGGGAGGAACTTTAGATAGTTCGCGTTTCAAAACTTATTTATCTTTAGCATTAAATAAACCTGCAAATGATATTCAAGGAATGGTTATTGGAGGTCATGGAGACACCACTATGATTCCTTTAACAAGATTAGCTTCTTATAATGGAGTTCCAGTTTCTCAATTTCTTTCGGAAGAGGAATTAGCTAAAGTATCTGCAGATACTATGGTTGGAGGAGCAACTCTAACTGCTTTGTTAGGAACTTCTGCTTGGTATGCACCAGGGGCGTCAGTTGCCTTTTTAGTAGATGCTATTTTAAATGATCAAAAGAAAATGATTCCTTGTTCCGTAATGTTAGATGGTGAATATGGTCAAAGTGATATTTGTATTGGAGTTCCTTGCATCATCGGAAGAAATGGTGTTGAAAAAATTGTTGACATCAAATTAAACGAAGAAGAAAAAGCAAAATTTGCTAAAAGTGCAGATGCTGTTAGAGCTATGAATGCTGATTTGAAATCGGTTTTAGCCTAATATTTAGATAAACAATCTAAAAAGACTGCATTTTTGCAGTCTTTTTTTTGATATTAATGTGTAAATAATTTGTTAATCTTTAGGTTAATTATATATTTGCACGTTTCAAAAAACGTGTAGTCAAGTATTTTTTTTGATTTCTATTGAAAATCAATACCTTACTTGGTGATTGCTTGTTTTTTGAAATCCAAACAAACAAAAATTAATTAATTTTTAGTAATAATGCAGAATAAAGGACTTATTAAATTTTTCGCAATTCTATTTGCATTGGTAAGTATTTACCAACTTTCTTTCACTTTCGTTTCAAACAAGGTTCAACAAGATGCTAAAACTTTTGCTCATGGAAATGAGAAAAAAGAGTTAAAGTATTTGGACTCTATTAGTAAAGAGAAAGTTTTTAGTTTAGGAATTACCAATTACACTTTTGAAGAGGTAAGAAATAAACAAATCAATAAAGGTCTTGACCTTGAAGGAGGAATCAATGTGATTCTTCAAATCTCGGTTAAAGATGTTTTAAAAGGTCTTGCAAATAATTCTAAAAATGCCGTTTTCAATAAAGCATTAGTAGATGCTAAAACAAATCAAAAAGGTAACCAAAGTTATTTAGATGCTTTTTTTGAAGCTTTTGATGCCAATTCTAAAGGAACGGTAAAATTAGCTTCTCCTGATATTTTTGCCAACAGAAATTTAGCAGACGAAATCAATTTTAAAATGACGGATGACCAAACTAAAAAGGTTATCACAAAAAAAGTTGATGAATCTGTAGAAAGTGCCTTCGGAGTATTAAGAAAACGTATAGATAAATTTGGAGTTACACAACCTAACATTGCTAAATTGGGACAAACAGGAAGGATTCTTGTTGAATTGCCAGGAGCAAAAGACGTTGACCGTATCAAAAGATTATTACAATCAACAGCTCAATTAGAGTTTTGGGAAACTTACAAAATCGACGAGATGGGTGGTTTCTTGATGTCTGCTAATGAGGCATTGAAAAAATCTGAAAAAGAAGTTGTAGCAAAAGATGTTAAAGCTGTTGCAGGTGATTCTATCAATGCAATGTTAACAAGTAAAACTAAAGATTCAGTAGCTGATAAAAAAGGAAAAAATCCACTTTTAGACAAATTTGTTTCTCAAGGAGGAGGTCCTGTTTTAGGTGTAGTTTCTGTAAAAGATACAGCTAAAATAAACTCTTATCTTAAAAGAGCAGATATCCGTGCTTTAATTCCTGCCGACAAACGTTTTGTGAAATTTGTGTGGGGAAAACCAGTCGTTGCTAAAAATGATAAAACTAAAAAAGAGGGAGAAACGTTTGACCTTTATGCTTTAAAAGGAAATAAAGATAATGTGGCTCCATTAAGTGGTGGTGTAATTACCGATGCTAGAGATACTTTTGACCAAACTGGTAAACCAGCAGTTTCTATGCAAATGAATGGTCAAGGGGCTAAAAAATGGGAAGAGTTAACTGGAAATGCTTTTACTACAAAAGGATACATTGCAATTGCTCTTGATGATGTGGTATATTCTGCACCAGGAGTTTCTTCTGGACCAATTGCGGGTGGTAGATCTGAAATTTCTGGAAATTTTGATGTTACAGAAACTAAAGATTTAGCTAACGTATTAAGAGCTGGTAAATTACCTGCAGCTGCTGAAATTATTCAATCTGAAGTGGTAGGACCATCCTTAGGAGAAAAAGCAATTCATGCTGGTTTCATTTCTTCTATCGTAGGATTCTTATTGGTATTCTTATGGATGGTTTTCTACTATGGTAGAGCTGGTTGGTACGCTAATATTGCTTTATTGGTAAACTTACTTTTTTTATTTGGAATTTTAGCAAGTTTAGGTGCTGTATTAACATTACCTGGAATTGCAGGTATAGTTTTAACAT
The DNA here is from genome assembly GCA_903879645.1 of uncultured Bacteroidota bacterium. Taxonomy (GTDB): domain Bacteria; phylum Bacteroidota; class Bacteroidia; order Flavobacteriales; family Flavobacteriaceae; genus Flavobacterium. The sequence continues at coordinate 5,507 of CAIRMK010000564.1, read as the reverse complement.
TAGGTACTGCGGTAGATGCGAATATCATTATCTACGAACGAGCCAAAGAGGAACTGCGCGAAGGGAAATCTCTTGCAGAAGCAGTTAAAACTTCTTATGGTTGGAAAGGGGCAATGCGTTCAATCATTGATGCTAACGTTACTCACGTATTAACAGGAGCTATCTTATTCATCTTTGGAACAGGTCCTATTCAAGGGTTTGCAACTACATTATTAATTGGTATTTTCACTTCATTATTTACTTCAATCTTTATTGCGAGAATTTTTATTGATAGAGATGTTGCTAACAATAAAGACTTAACGTTCTCTACACCATTAACTAAAAATTGGTTTACAGGTTTCCATTTTGATTTTGTTGGAATGAAAAAATGGACATATATATTTTCATCATTAGTAGTTGTTGCCAGTTTAGTATCGATTTTTTTTATCAATGGTTTAGACGAAGGTGTAGATTTTGTTGGAGGTAGAACTTTTCAAGTAAAATTTGAAAAAGTTGTAGAGCCAACTCAAATTTCCGAAGAATTATCAAAAGAATTTGGAACTTCGGTGGAAGCTAAAGTTTTTGGAGATGATGATCAGTTAAAATTGACTACTAAATATAAGATTAAAGAAGAAAGTGCAGAGGTTGATAGAGAAGTAAATCAAAAGTTATATAATGGATTAAAAAAACATTATTCTAATACTATTACTTACGAAAAATTCATCAACTCTTATGATGGAAAACAAGTTGGAGTATTGCAAGCTTCCAAAGTTGGTGCTGCTATTTCTGAAGATATTAAAACCAACTCTTATTGGGCAGTTCTTGGAGCTATGCTAATTGTTGGATTGTACCTTGTAGTTTCATTCCGTAAATGGCAATATTCATTGGGTGCGATAGCAGCTGTATTCCATGACGTTATTTTCGTATTAGGAGTATATTCATTTGGTTATAAATACATGCCATTTCACATGGAAATGGATCAACATTTTATCGCAGCAATTTTGACCGTAATTGGTTACTCTATGAATGATACTGTTATTGTATTCGATAGAATTCGTGAATATCTTGGAGGTAACAAAAAAGGTCACTTTAAAGATGTTGTAAATGCCTCTATTAATAGTACGTTATCAAGAACTTTAAATACATCATTAATGATGATATTAGTATTATTAACGATGTTTTTATTTGGTGGTGAATCAATCAGAGGATTTATATTTGCAATGCTTGTAGGTATTATTGTTGGAACTTATTCATCATTATTCATTGCAACGCCTGTATTGGTTGACACAATGGGTAAATCAGATGTAGATGATATTGAAAAACGTCACTTTGGTGAACAAGAATAAATAGAATTAAATTATATATAAGCCGTCTGAATTATTTCAGGCGGTTTTTTTTTATCTTATTTTTACTTCTATTATCAATTAACAACCTTAATAAAGCAATCACACTTTTTTTAAATATTTTTATTTACTTTTACACTCCAAACAACACTTCATATGAGTCAAAAAATATTGCTCACTGCAAAAGAAGTCAATATCATTCTACATCGTTTGGCTTGTCAGTTAATCGAGAAGCATCTAGATTTTTCTAACACTGTTTTAATTGGACTTCAGCCAAGAGGAAAGTTTTTAGCCGAGAGAATCAAACACATTTTAGGAACAGAATACCATGTTAAATCTATTCAACTTGGATTTTTAGATATCACCTTTTTTAGAGATGATTTTCGTAGAGGCGAAAAGCAACTAGAAGCCAATAAAACTCAAATTGATTTTCTGGTTGAAGATAAAAAAGTAGTTTTCATAGACGACGTTTTATATACAGGAAGAAGTATAAATGCTGCATTAACTGCCATTCAATCTTTTGGTAGACCTTCAGAAGTAGAACTTCTTACATTAATCGACAGAAGATTTAGCCGTCACTTACCTATTCAGCCTGATTATAGAGGAAGACAAGTGGATGCCATCAATAATGAAAAAGTAAAAGTTTGCTGGCAGGAAAATGACGGGGAAGATGCCGTTTTTTTAATTACTAATTAAAATTTTGAATAAACAATACACAACGACAACATAACAATAAATGAAAGAATTAAGTGTAAACCATTTATTAGGAATAAAATACCTTATAAAAGAAGATATTGATTTAATTTTTGAAACAGCTCATCATTTCAAAGAAGTTATCAATCGGCCAATTAAAAAAGTACCTTCTCTACGAGATATAACCATTGCCAATATTTTTTTTGAAAATAGCACTAGAACTAAATTATCTTTTGAATTAGCACAGAAAAGACTCTCAGCAGACGTTATTAGTTTTTCGGCTGCACAATCATCTGTTAAAAAAGGAGAAACACTTATTGATACAGTGAATAATATCCTTTCTATGAAAGTAGATATGGTGGTTATGCGCCATGCCAATCCAGGAGCAGCGTTTTTTTTATCGAAAAATGTAACAGCAAGTATTGTAAATGCAGGGGATGGAGCTCATGAACATCCTACTCAAGCCTTATTAGATAGTTTTTCAATACGAGAAAAATTAGGAGAAGTAGGAGGTAAGAAAGTAGTAATTGTTGGAGATATTTTGCATTCGCGTGTTGCACTTTCTAATATTTATGCTTTGCAAATGCAAGGAGCTGAAGTAAAAGTTTGTGGTCCAAAAACACTACTACCAAAATATATCGAAAGCCTTGGTGTTCAAGTGGAATCCAATTTGCGTAAAGCACTTGAATGGTGTGATGTTGCCAACATGCTTAGAGTTCAAAATGAGCGTATGGATGTTAATTATTTTCCATCAACCAGAGAATATGCACAGCAATATGGTGTTGATAAAGCATTATTAGATTCCTTGAATAAAGAAATTGTTATTATGCATCCTGGACCAATAAATCGTGGAGTAGAAATTACTTCCGATGTTGCCGATTCACATCAATCCGTAATCCTAGATCAGGTTGAAAATGGTGTGGCTATAAGAATGGCTGTTATTTATTTATTAGCTTCAAAAATTAAACAATAATGAAAGTTGAACAAAAAGGGCATATTACAATTATTAAAGATACTCAAGGAAATCTTTATTCCTTTCTTGAGAAAGTGACTCATGAGCACAATAGTTATAAAAACCAAAATCTTATTCTTGATATAACGTCAGACAAAAATGTTAGTATTAAAGATATTAAATTGTTTTCCGATTTGTCTAAGACACACAAAAAAGGCAAAAAGTCTTTTGTAATTGTAACTGAAGAAATCGATTTTAGTGATGTTCCTGAAAAACTAATCGTTGTTCCTACTCTCTTAGAAGCTTTTGATATTATTGATATGGAAGAAATAGAGCGTGATTTAGGCTTTTAATTTAAAACGTAAAGATGAATATGAATAATAAAACAAGACTTTATATCTATATAGCATTACTTTTTGTATTGACTTTTCTTCTTGCCAGCAGAATCTTTAAAGGAATACAAACCCATGAGTTTAATTATATAAAGTTAATTGCAAATGCCTTAATTTTAGCATTCGTTATCTTTCAAGTCGTAAAACTTGGAAAGATTGAAAATGATAAAACTGACTAAAGTTAGTTTTTTAACTCCTAAACTTAATAATGAAACTTACCATATTGGGCTGTTATGCAGCTACACCTCGCACGTTATCTAATCCTACATCACAAGTATTAGAAATAAAAAATAGAGTATTTCTTATTGATTGTGCCGAAGGGACACAAGTACAATTGCGTAAAAGCAAAGTTAAGTTTTCTAAAATCAATTATATTTTTATCTCACATCTTCATGGTGACCATTTTTATGGATTAGTGGGATTGATTTCCACATTCATGCTACTCAATCGTGAAAGCGATTTGCACGTTTACGGACCTAAAGGAATCAAAGAGATAATCTTACTCCAATTGCGAGCTTCGGGCTCTTATACGGGCTATAATCTATATTTTCATGAATTAGAATCCAAAGAATCCGAAATTATTTTTGAAGATGATAGGGTAATTGTAAGAACCATTCCCTTAACTCATAGAGTTTATACTAATGGTTTTCTTTTTTTAGAAAAAAATAAGGAAAGAAAACTAAATATTGAAGCGGTTGAAAACTACCAAATAGATAAACTATATTTTAATAAAATAAAATACGGTGGAGATATTACTTTAGAAGATGGGACAATAATTCCTAATTGTGAACTAAGTTTTGATCCTTTTCCTGCTAAAAGTTATGCTTTCTGTAGTGATACTGTTTATGATGAAAAGATAATTCCAATTATTGAAAATGTTGACTATTTATATCATGAAAGTACTTTTTTAGAATCTGAATCACATCTCTCGGAAAGAACCATGCATTCAACAGCCAAACAAGCCGCCACAATTGCATTAAAAGCTAATGTAAAGAATTTGATACTAGGTCATTACTCCACTCGTTATGGTACTATTGATTTTTTTAAGCAAGAAGCGGAAACTATATTTCCAAGAGTGTATTTAGCTGATGATGGTAAAGAGTTTGAAATGGAGTAGAAGATTCACTTTTAATTTTAGTTATATATGGGTCGAGATTGTAAAAAAACTTTACGAACTTTGCAAGTAAACTTACTATCGAATGAAAGACCTAGGTGATTATAGAAAATCTTATGAAAAAAGTGAACTACTAGAAACTAATATTCCAGAAGATCCAATTAACTTATTTAATAGATGGTTTCACGAAACGGAAGAATTTGGAGGTGTAGATGAAGTAAATGCTATGACAGTTGCTACAATTGGTCTGGATGGTTTTCCTAAATCAAGAGTAGTTCTTCTGAAAAAATTTAATGAAGAAGGTTTCATTTTTTACACTAATTACAATTCTGAAAAAGGTAAAGCAATAGATTTACACCCAAATATATGCTTATCTTTTTTTTGGTCAAGTCTAGAACGTCAAGTAATAATTAAAGGAATTGCTGAAAAAACTTCCGATACTATTTCAGATAATTATTTTGATTCTAGACCCGATGGTAGTAAACTTGGTGCGATAGTTTCTTCTCAAAGTGAGGTAATTCCTTCCCGTGATTTTTTAGAGCAAAACCTCAAGCAACTTGAAAAAGAATTTGAAGGAAAAGAAATTCCTCGGCCAAAACATTGGGGAGGCTATTTGGTCCGCCCACTTGAAGTTGAATTTTGGCAAGGCCGTCCAAATCGTCTTCATGATAGGATTCGTTACAAACTTCAAGATGATTTTTCATGGAAAATTGATCGTCTTTCTTCTTAAATGTAAGAAAAATATATGTTAAAAAAATAAAAACATGTTTTTCGTCGATTTTATTTGTCACTTAAGCGATATAGTTGTACTATTGTATAACCAAATCAGACAACACGTTCTTACAATATATTAAAAACGAAAGTAACTGCCCCACATTTACTTTCTAAAAAATAACATGAAGATATTTGCCCCACAATCTTGCCCGGCCAGGATATTAATCTTAGAATCGATAGCGCCGTTAAGGTCTTGCCCGAACCTGATTCTCCGACAATGCCGAAGACCCTTCCCTTCTCTATTTCAAAACTTATATCAT
>CAIRMK010000563.1 GCA_903879645.1 uncultured Bacteroidota bacterium | reverse complement strand
TTGCTGGAACAGTAAACGCTCAACAAAAACCAGAAGCTAAAAAAGCGGATGCTAAAACTGAGAAAAAAGCAGATGCTAAAAAAGCAGACAAAAAAGCTGAACCTAAAAAAGCAGATGCAAAAGATGCTAAAAAAGCAGAAGCTAAAAAATAATAAGAAGTTAGTTTCTTATTTAAAACGCCCAAGTAATTGGGCGTTTTTTTATTTAATAAAAGGGCGTAGATGTTACTTATTGTATTTTTAGCACTATATTTTCCCAACCACAATCTCCACTAACTTTATGTTTTTCCAGTTAATTTGAATCCATGTGACTACTTCTTCTTGAGTGTTTATGGAGTTGGGTAATTTTTCTCTAATAATGCGTTCTATTCTAGTGCAGCTTTCTATTCTAGTTAAATCCCAAAGTAGTATTATTTTGTTGATAAGAAATAGTACTTCTTCACCCTCTCTCCAATTGAAGCGGGTGTCGTCTAGTTTACCAGAAATTTTTGGGTCATTTGCTTTTTTTGGCGTCCAAGTGTAATCGTTGTAAAAAAGGTTTTCTTTAGTGAAGTTAATCATGGTGTGTAAGGGATTTTATTATTTATTTTTGATTGTTATTAAATAAGATAGAGATTGATAAGCCAATGATAACGCCCATACAAATAGATACTAAGGAAATGAAAAATATTTCTAAGGTTACTAGTTTAGTTGATATCAGTTCAATAATAACTGTAGCAATAATAATGATACTTATAGCTATGGATAAAGCAATTAGAAAACGACAAAACAAACTGTTTTTTTCAACAGATCTATATAGTCTTTCTAGTCTTTGGTCTATTGCTTTCATACTTGTACTTTTTTTAAAAGAAATTCCTAGAATGCATCTTTACCCGTAACGGCTTTGGTTAAAGATGCACTACTTAGGAACACAATTAAACTTAATTTATGAGTAAGTTTATTTTAAATGCGTTTCAATTCGCTCTGTATTTTTTCTTGGCTAATCCTAAAGGCATCTCTTTGTTATGATCAGGAACGCCAAGATGCCCTAGGAACCCAATTCTATCTTCGTATTAGTTTACATTTTATAAAGAACTTTGTTTTTTGTTTGTTTTATTATTCAATCCCTAGGAGGCATCTTTTCACGTCTATTAGTTTAAAGATGCACAAACCAGAGACCCAACTAAAACTAACTCAATTTATTGTTTTTATTTTTTCTATTGTTTGGTAAATCCTAAAGCATCTTTTATATTTCTGCTAGCAGCCTTAAGATGCTCTAGGAACCAACATTTATTGTTTCTAATCTTACTATTAACAGCTTAAATCGATAAGTTTATAGGAGATGTCTTTATTTGGAAGCATAGTTTTAAACTAATTTGGTATTATAATTAACATAATTATTTGTTTTAAATTTTTACTTTATTTCTTTCTGCTAAACATAACGTCATTAAAAACTATTTTTTTTTGGCATCACTCTATTTAATTCTCATGATTGATTAAATAGTTATTATACATAAAAATATGTTTTATCTTTCCAATTGTACTTAGATCTCTATTATCCGTAAAAGCAAATCCACCTTTAACAATCCATGAAATTCCAAAGGATAGCAAAGCAATAACTTCGAGCCAAAAGATATATTTTGTTGTGAATGAAAAATCTGGATCGTTTTCTAAAAGAGTTAACATTGCAATAAGGGCTACGCTTAAAAAAGTGATCCATCCCATTGTGGTATAAATGTAATTGCGTCTTACTTTCCAGCGATATTTAATGTCTTTTAAATTGTTGCCTTCACCAGTTCTAGTAAAAATAGAAACACTGATATAGGAAAAAATCAGGAGCATAATTCCAGCACAGAAGTTATGAATTCCAGCATTTAGGCTAGATTCATCCCAATAAAAAATGGTGCAAATAGAATTGTTATTTGATGTAACAGGAAATACAGAAACTCCGATGGCGCATAGTCCGTGCAATTGGCAGCATTAGGGATCAGGAATAGATCATCTTCTGAAAACTCGTAAACGATAAGGTCATCGATCACGCCGCCGGATGGATTGCAGAGCAAGTTGTATTGGGCGCTACCTGAATCGATCTTGTTGAGATCATTGGT
>CAIRMK010000562.1 GCA_903879645.1 uncultured Bacteroidota bacterium | reverse complement strand
AGCACAGATAGTGGTATCACTGGCTCCAATACTAACACTTGCTGTTAAAGTAGGATTAACTGTCATCGTAATACCATTAGATGTAGCCGGTGACCCTGTCAAACAAGGCGATGCGTTACTAGTCATAACCACAGTTACAACATCGGTATCCGTTAACGCTGTTGTAGTATAAGTTGTTCCTGTTTCGCCAGAAATATCAGTCCCATTGATTTGCCATTGGTAACTTGGAGATGTTCCTCCATGAGTAGGAGTTGCTGTAAAAGTTACACTTGTTCCAGCACAGATAGTGGTATCACTGGCTCCAATACTAACACTTGCGGTTAAATTTGGATTAACCGTCATTGTAATGCCATTAGAAGTTGCAGGGGAACCTGTCAAACATGGGGAATCGTTACTAGTCATAACCACGGTTACGACATCGCTATTAGTTAATGCAGTTGTAGTATAGGTAGTTCCTGTTTCGCCAGAAACATCGGTTCCGTTGATTTGCCATTGGTAACTTGGAGACGTTCCTCCATGAGTAGGAGTTGCAGTAAACGTTACGCTAGTTCCTGAACAGATAGTAGTAGCACTTGCGCCAATGCTAACACTCGCGGTTAAAGTAGGATTCACAGTAAAAGTTGCGGCATAATTACCACCATCATTACTTGCATATACAGTTCCATCAGAACATGTAACAGTTGCATCAGAATACACCTCAATAGTATAATTCCCAGCCGTTAAACCTGAAAGTAAATTAGTACTAAAACCTGTATCACTCCATTGTTGATCTTCACCTCCACATCCATTTGAAAACCCTGATGAATAACCAATAGAATTGCTTATAAAACTTCCTGTAGGAGAACCTGTAACATATATCCTATAATATAATCTTGTACTTGTTAAATCACAACCACCACATTTATAAACGTTATGCTCTGCTCCTTTGAAAACAATACCTGAAGTATCCCCTTGGCAAAAAGCCCCTAGATAATTTCCATCAAAATCTGGATTCGATGTTGTAGCTTGTAAATCATAATAGGTATTGCCTCCTCCACTAACATTAAGAACTAAATAAGTAGTATTGAATCCAGCCGATTGACCGAAGGAAAAAGCACTATACAGTAACAATAATATAAATCCTAAAATAGACACAAATTTGCTAAACGATTTACGGTTAGGTACAAAAGTAGATTGGGTAAAATTATTCATAAAATCAATGTTTTTGGTAATTAAATAGTTTGTTTGAATCTTAAAATGTTTACTTTTAATAAAACATCTTAACGTAATGTTAAAATTACACTATTTATTCAACCAAAAAAATCCAAAAACGCTGATTTTCAATATATTCGATAAAACCACTTATCACTTCGACAGACAGATTTTTACTTTCGATAAAACGACGTATTTTATCGATAAACGACACGTCGCTTTAAGTAAATTTTAAGATTTAGTATAAAAATGCACTTAAATGGTAACCCAAATACTATAATTTCTCCCTAATTCTATAATGTTTTAATACTTTTTTGGATTTTAAACCCTTTTTTTGGATTCTTTCTACTATTTAAAATTCTATTTATTCCTATTTGATTTGAATTGAAAAAATCTAAGGTTTTTGAACATTTCAACCGATTCATAAAAGAAAAAAAGAAATGCCTTTTCAAATGCATTTCTTTTTAGTGCATTGGATTTAAAATAGATAATTGAAGATGTTTTTGGTTTTCATAAATTAGAATTCAACATATAACTATCTCTCAGTAAAAATATCTAAAACTATGCTTATTGAAGTTGAAAACTAATATAAAAACTTATGGCATAAAATAAAAACATGCCAAATAAGTTAGTTGCTATGCTCAGGAAGAAAATATAGAATCTAGAATGCAAACTAAAAAATTAGAAGAGAAATATAAATCGCCAGATTTGATACGATATAAAAGGCTTTACTAAATTAAGAGGAAGGAAAAGACTATCTTCTTTAAACTAGAGATTCTGAAACTACAAATAGTTAAAACTAATTTTATATAGAATTTAACCTTTCATAAAACTACACCTTATACATAAGGCATGGTAAGAAATTAGCAGAGAGGAAGGGATTTTATTGCTAAAAACCAAAAAACTTTCTTTTATTGATAATCAAGTATTTACAAATTTAAAAACCCTATTTTTATTATACATTTTGACACAAATTTGACACAGTGTTTTTCATTGAAAATCCAGT
>CAIRMK010000561.1 GCA_903879645.1 uncultured Bacteroidota bacterium | reverse complement strand
CTCCCGGCCGGGGTTCTGGCGGCGGTTCATTGGTCGGTTCCAGCGGCGGTCGCGGAGGAGGCATCCCAATTCGATTGGTGGCAAAGCGGTTGGTAAAATCCTGCCGGGACAAAATAATCGGCGGGTTGGTGCCTTCAATGTCGTAGGTGAGGTTCGTTCCCAGGTCCACCGGATTGACCAGCGTGACGGTCTGCAAGTCCCATCGTTCGGTTGTGCCCGTGATGCCTTTGGTTTGTGTGAGGAAGCTCAAGTTAAATTAGCTACTAAGGTCTATGGTGCAACAACAATTGGTCCTCATTGTAGGATTGGAGGAGAGGTCAATAATTCGGTTTTAATGGGTTATTCTAATAAGGGTCATGATGGGTTTTTAGGTAATTCTGTTCTTGGTGAATGGTGTAATATTGGTGCTGATAGTAATAATTCCAACTTGAAAAATAACTATGAAGAAGTCAAGTTATGGAGTTATGAAACAGAAAATTTTGCTAAAACTGGATTGCAATTTTGTGGTTTAATGATGGGAGATCATAGTAAATGTGGTATTAATACTATGTTCAATACCGGAACTGTAGTTGGTGTAAGCAGTAATATTTTTGGTTCTGGTTTTCCGCGCAATTTTGTTCCAAGTTTCTCTTGGGGTGGAGCTTCAGGATTTACAACGTATTTAACTAGTAAAGCTTTTCAAACAGCAAAAATTGTGATGTCACGTCGTCATATAGAATTTATCCAGGAAGATGCTCGGATTTTAGAACATGTTTTTGAAGCAACTAAAAAGTATAGAAAAGAGTAATTTTAAAAGAATTATGTAACCGCAGATTCGCAAATTAATTATTTAATTTGCGAATTTGCGGTCTTTTAGATTTATGTGTTTTATAAATAGAAATTTAGTACGTAAATTTGCCCACTCAATTTTTGACAACGATTTCATTTATTGAGCCTACTTATGGAAAACAAAAAAAAAGTAGCATTCTACACTTTAGGATGCAAATTGAATTTCTCAGAAACTTCTACTATTGCAAGAAATTTTCAAAACGAAGGATTTAATCGCGTTGATTTTGAGGAAATTGCCGATATTTATGTAATCAATACTTGTTCAGTAACCGATAATGCCGACAAGCAATTCAAACAGATTGTAAAAAAAGCATTGAAGACAAATGACAAAGCTTTTATAGTGGCGGTGGGTTGTTATGCCCAACTTAAACCAGAAGAACTAGCTGCTGTTGACGGTGTTGATCTTGTCCTTGGCGCCACTGAGAAATTCAAAATTCAAGATTATATCAACGATTTGTCTAAAAATGACATTAGCGAAATTCATTCTTGTGCAATTGAAGAGGCTGATTTTTACGTTGGGAGTTATTCCATTGGCGATAGAACTCGTGCTTTTTTGAAAGTTCAAGATGGTTGTGATTACAAATGTACTTATTGTACTATCCCATTAGCAAGAGGTATTTCTCGAAGTGATGCGTTAGAAAATGTATTGAAAAATGCTTTAGAAATTTCTAAAAAAGGAATTAAAGAGATTGTACTTACCGGTGTAAATATTGGAGATTATGGAAAAGGTGAATTTGGAAATAAAAAACATGAGCATACTTTTCTTGATTTGGTAAAAGCTTTAGATGAAGTTGATGGCATTGAACGTCTGAGAATTTCTTCTATTGAACCTAATTTGTTGAAAAATGAAACTATTGATTTTGTTTCAAAAAGTCGCACTTTTGTACCGCATTTTCATATTCCATTACAGTCGGGAAGTAACGAGATTTTAAAGAAAATGAAACGCCGCTATTTACGCGAAGTATATACCGAAAGAGTTGCTAGAATTAAAGAAGTAATGCCATATGCTTGTATTGGTGTTGATGTAATTGTTGGTTTTCCGGGAGAAACCGATGAGCTTTTTTTAGAAACGTATAATTTCATTAATGAAATGGATATTTCTTATTTGCACGTTTTTACCTATTCTGAAAGAGATAATACTGAAGCAGTTGAAATGTCCGTAGTGGTTCCGATGAATGTTAGAAATAAGCGAAGTAAAATGCTTCGTGGTTTATCTGTAAAGAAACGCCGTGCTTTTTATGAGAATCAGATAGGAAGTAATAGAACTGTTCTTTTTGAAAGCGAAAATAAAGAAGGCTACATTCATGGATTCACGGAAAATTATGTCAAAGTGAAAACACCATGGAATCCAGAATTGGTCAATACAGTGCATGAAATTAATTTAACAAAAATTGACGAAGATGGAAGTGTAAGAATGGATTTTTTTAATGTTGAAGCTTAATATTTATAATGAAAATTTATTTTAGTAATTCTAAAAACACTTTCACTGTATTGTTCAATAAATTCAAATTTGTTTCTACCGGGTTGTTTGAAGGCTATAATTCTTTCGCCGGAAATTTCGTAATACATTTTATCTCCTTCAAACATAAATCGTCCGCCGTTATTTCTATAGGCTGATTGAATTAAGTCAAATTCAGATAAATTCCAAGTAGTTAAATTAGCATCTAAATCATCTAATTCTGAAAATAGTCCTTCAGTAATTTCAGTTCTAGATCCATAATATTTTTCTATGGTTTCGAAGAAGGCTAATAGGTCTTGATTTAATTGATCAGATTTCATTTTATAAAAATAAATAAAAAATCCCAAATTCTAATTTATTCAATTGGAATTTGGGATTGATTCTAGTATTTAAAAAATTATATTTTAATTCCTGGAGGTAATAAATCTCTATAAATGGTATTTTTTCTAAAGAACATTGCAATTTTTGGAAGAATCGGAACTACTTTTAGTTTGCGTTCATAAGCTATTTCCATAATGTTTTTTAGTAAATCATTAATGAATTCTTCATCTGCAAAACCATCTGGAACGTTGATTCTAGTTAGAAAAATCTTCTTTTCTTGAAAAGAGTATTCAAGAGAAACCAATTTTCCGTCCACTAAAGTCTCAAATTGTCTAGCAAATGTATTGTCTTTAATTTCCATTTTTTCTAAAATTAACGCTGTGTTCATAATGTAAGTGGAATAAATAAATTAATTTTATGCAAATTTCGGAATAAATAATGGATAAAGCCGCCGAAAAAAGTTAAAATTATGAATAAGATTCCAGTTTATTTTATGCCTGGTCTTGCGGCTAGTTCCTCTATTTTTGAGCGTATTGACTTGCCTGCAGCCACCTTTGAAATCCATTTATTAGAATGGTTTATGCCTAAAAAGGAGGAGCCACTTACAGATTATGCCAAGCGGATGGCTGAAAAAGTGGTTCATGATGATGCTGTTTTGATTGGGGTTTCTTTTGGTGGGATTTTAGTTCAAGAAATGGCACATTATTTAAATTTGAGGAAATTAATTATAATCTCTAGCGTTAAATCTAATACTGAGCTGCCTCGAAGAATGAAAATTGCAAAGAAAACAAAAGCGTATAAATTGTTGCCGACAGGTTTATTACAAGACGTTGAAAAGCTTGTGAAATATGCATTTGGAAATGTAATTAAACAAAGGTTGAAATTGTATGAGCAATTTTTGTTTATGCGAAATAAAGAATATTTAGATTGGTCGATTGAGCAGGTTGTTTGTTGGGACAGGGTGAAAATTGATTTGAATGTAATTCATATCCATGGAGATACTGATGAGGTATTTCCGGTTAAGAATATAAAAGATTTTATAAATGTTAAAGGGGGTACTCATATGATGATTTTGAATAGGTTTCGTTGGTTTAATGAAAATTTACCCAAAATCATTTTAGAATAAGCAGTCTAGGTTTTCGGCTCGGTTTTTGTAGTTTTGCAAAATAATTAAAAAGGATGAAAATGAAAAAGTTACAGTATGTAAGTGTGATCTCACTTCTTATTTTTGTTAGTGGTTTGTTAATGTTTGCCCTCTCAGGTGATGAAAAAAAGAAATTATTGCATGAAGGTACTTCACAATATTTTCCAACTTCAGTTGATTTTTCTGGGGAAAAAGCGCCTTTGCAAATTTCTGACGTGAGAGAACGTTTGGATAGAGAATTGTTGGTGAATGCAAATCTCCATTCGGCTACTATATTGATTATGAAAAGAGCTAATCGTGCTTTTCCTGTTATTGAACCTATATTAAAACAATATGGTGTTCCCGATGATTTCAAATATTTAGCTGTGATTGAAAGCGCGCTGACTAACGCTGTTTCAGCTGCTGGAGCAAAAGGAGTTTGGCAATTTATGCCTGAAACCGCTAAGGAGAAAGGCATGGAGGTAAATGATGTTGTGGATGAACGGTATCATCTTCAAAAATCAACGGAAGGAGCTTGTAAATATTTAGTCAAAGCCAAAGAAAAATTAGGCAGTTGGACATTAGCTGCAGCCTCCTATAATGGAGGAATGGGTGGTTTGTCAAGAAAACTTGAAGAGCAAAGAGTTTCTAGTTATTATGATTTGATGTTGACCGATGAAACGTATCGATACGTTTTTAGAATTTTGGCTTTAAAAGAGATAATGAAAAATCCTGCCTTGTATGGTTTTGATGTGTCAAAAGATGAATTGTATGAAAACATTCCAACCAAAAAGATAGAGGTAGACAGTTCGATTACTGATTTAGCTACTTTTGCTAAAACCCAAGGGATAAATTATAAGATTTTAAAAATACATAATCCTTGGCTACGAGATAAAAAATTGGATAATCCAACTAAAAAGAAATATCAAATTGAAATTCCAACTGGGGGTTATTAATTGTAAAAAAAAATGAAAATGACATTTCAAACTATAGTTTTAGTAATGTGTAT
>CAIRMK010000560.1 GCA_903879645.1 uncultured Bacteroidota bacterium | reverse complement strand
CCATATCAACAACATTTTCGCCTTCTGATGGATCATACTTCCCATTGCCATTAGTATCTATCCATTCAAAACTATTATTAGTGGACAAAGAAAGTGTTATAACCACATTTTTTTTCTCGATTCCCGTAATCGTTAAAGGAGTAGAAAATTTTCCAGTAACCACACAAGAATTTAAAGGAATTGGAGAGGTAGCTGACGACGGATTTGGAACGGTCGTTGCTCCTGCAGGGGCCTGACCCGAAGCAGAATAGGGATAGTCGTTTAAAGCAAACTCCCAATATCCCTGTGGTTCATTTCCATTTACTGGAAAGAATACGTTACCAATTGAATTGGTACCAATATAGGTATTAAACCCAACAAAACTAGCTAAGGTTCCTGGATACTCTAAACTAGAACTCGGTTTTCTAATATTAATCTGATAATTTTGATAGGATAGTGACACACGCATCCATTCGTAACTTCCTGCAGCTAATTGACTCAATGGAATTTCAAGAAACGTTTCTCCTTCTGCAACAATTTTAGCTTGACTGAAGTCTATGGCATTGGCTCCTCCTAATGTAGTTTCTGCTCCATGATAAACTACTTGACCTGCGCCTAATTGGGTATTTTCATTGGGTGCAAATTCAATATAGTGTGAGGATATGGTATTAAAGATCGGTGATTGTGCCGCATGACCCGCAGCTAATGTGGAAGGTTGACCAAAATTATCTAAACGAACTTGGGTAGGATCAAATTTAAATTTAATAATTAACTTGGGTGGGACTGCTTTATCATCATAATCTTCACAAGAAAATAAAGATGCGCTAGTTACCAAAACTATAAATAATACTATTAATTTTTTCATACTGTGATATTAATTTAACTTTCATCAAACTTTACAAAAGTACTAAAGTTTTGATAGGAATAATTGAAGTGAATTTAATAAGTTTTTGTTACATCTTTATCTATAACGAGAATAAAGTCGGCTTTATTATGATTTTGTTGTTCTAATTTTGAAACATCTTCTTGCTCAACGGTCGAAATGGTAATGATAGAAATGGTTGAGTCATATTTCTTTAAATACCAATTAATGCCTTCAAAATTATCCGAATGGTAACTTCCATTATAGTGAATAAATACCGTTCCTTCTTTCATGTTTTTTGTAATAAAATAAGCCATTGTGGCATCCTTACAAGCTTGTGCTTTGGGCATGTTGGGACTCGTATGTTCTCCCATCATTTTCAACATCTCTGCATAACCCGGTAGATTAGCATCATAAGGAATAGGCTGTGGTGCCATCCATAATTTTTCTTCTTCAGTTAATGTTGTAAGTATTTCAAATCCATTTTTTGAGACTAAAGCAGCATACTTTCTTGGAATATTAGTAGCTATAAAAGGATTTTTATTCTCTTTGGCAAAATCAACTAGAGGTTTGTAATCGGTTTTATAATTTTTCCAAAGTCGAGCTGAAGAATCTAATTTCTTTTGGTCTATTTCTCCTCTCAAATAGTGATTCAATTGTTTTTGATTGTCAGCTTCAAGCATTTCTGCTCCTTGAACAATAGATTTTTTTTGAGCAATATCTTTAGTCAATTCTAATTCCAACCAATGTGATATAGGATTGTCATGAAATTCACCAAAAAGAACTACTGGAATATCTTCAGCAGATTTTAATAATTTTTTATACGTTACTTTCTTTCCGTTTTTATCAAAAAGTTGGTAGGCTTTTTTGTCTTGAGCCGCTATTCCAATAGTCAATAGCAGTAGTGCCAAAAGGAAATAGTTCCTCATAACTAATTTTTTTATAAAGTTATACTTTTTTGAATTTTAAACAAATTTTATCCTGCTTTTAACCAAGATTCTGCATATTCTTGCTACTTTTGAAACATCAAATAGATTTTTACTATGAAATACCATCAAATAGACCGTAATTTGTTCATTAAAAATAGAGCAAAATTCACGGCGCAAATGAAACCAAATAGTGTTGCCGTTTTTAATTCAAACGATATTTATCCTGTTTCTGCCGATTCTACTTTGCCTTTTGCACAACATCGCGATATTTTTTATTTATCTGGTGTGGATCAAGAAGAAAGTATTTTGTTGCTTTTTCCTGATGCACCTTATGACAACTTGAAGGAAATTCTTTTTTTGAAAGAAACCAACGAGCATATTGCAATTTGGGAAGGTGAAAAACTAACAAAAGAAAGAGCTTTTGAAGTTGCAGGAATTAAAACCGTGATTTGGTTACAAGACTTTCCTAAGACTTTGAAAGAAGTAATGACATATGCCGATACCATTTACATCAACACAAACGAACATTATCGTGCGACAATTGAAACCGAAACTCGTGAAGCGCGTTTTATCAAATGGTGGAAAGAAAATTATCCAGCTCATAAAGTGGAAAAGTCAAATCCTATTTTGCAACGCTTGCGTTCTATAAAAGAAAGCGAAGAATTGGATTTGATTCAGAAAGCATGTGATATTACTGAAAAAGGCTATCACAGAGCCTTATCGTTTGTGAAACCAGGCGTAATGGAATATGAAATTGAAGCCGAATTTGCGCATGAATTT
>CAIRMK010000559.1 GCA_903879645.1 uncultured Bacteroidota bacterium | reverse complement strand
ATTCCGCCTGTCCAGAAGTCGTTCCAGATTTTGTCAATTTGAGATTTAATTTCGCCTGTTATCATGATTTATTCTTCTATTAAATTAATTTCATTATCAAGTTCTAATGCTTTTATAGTTTGTACTGCATTACCGGCAATTCCACGAATGGAACCATACATATTTATCGCGTTTGCAATTACCTTATCGATTTGTTTTTCGCGTTGGCTCCAAATGCGTTGCATACTTCTTTTTTCAGCATTAAGGTCAGTTTGCATTTGAGTAAATCCTTCCACAATTCCTTCCATTTGCAAGTGAAATTCGTTACTGGTCAAGAAATCATATAGCATCGCCATCTTATCCCCTTTGTTCTCTTGTGATTGAACCGCTTGACTTACCTGTATTAATGTTTGGCGTAGAACAGCACTCAATCCCTTGAATTCCTCAAAAGTACATATCCAAATACCGTCTTTCATCCCCATTCTGTCCATCCCAGATGGAAGTATTTCGGTAACTAAAACACCTAAATTAGCTTTTTTAACTCGAATATCGTTCTTGAATTTTTCAATCCAAGCGGGTTGAAATGTTTTGGTGCGTTTGCTTTCGTAGTATATTGAACCACAATTTTGTAGTTCTCTGGTGTTTACTATTTGCAAACAATCGGCTCCATTGGCTCCTTTTTTTATTTCATCGATTGTGTCTAAAGGAAATTGACTAGCCAACCATTCTTCAATAGCCAATTCCATCACTTCACCTTGCATTTGCATAGAACCTTGTTCTTGCTTGCGTTTCATTTCCTCTGTGAGTTTCTTTTGGTCTTCGAGTTGCTTTTGTAAGGCTGCAAATTTTAACTCGTTTTTATCATCTTCTTGTTTACGAATTTTTTCTCGCTCTAAATTTAACGACTCGTTTAACTTAATTTGATTTTCAGCTTCTAAAGCTTCTTTCATTTCTAGTTTTTCGCGTTGTACTTTTGCTAATTCGGCTTGGGTTTTACTTAGCTCTCGAAGTTTTTCTGATTTTTCAGAAAGCTCTTTTTCCATTATACTTACTTTGTCCATATTCTCTTCTTCGAGCTTCTTTTTCAGCTTTTCTGTAATCTCTTTTTCGGACACTTTTTTAGCTTGTTCCAATCGTTCCGCAAAAAGTTCATTTTCTTGTTTCTTTTTAGCCTCAAAATCAGCTTTTTCTTTATCTAATTGTGTTTTTACAGCAGCCAATTCCTCTGCTTCAGTTTTAGATTTTTCTTGAAATTCTAATCGGATACTATCTTCTAATTGGTGTTTAAGAATATCATTTACATCAATTGAAGTTCCACATTTTGGACATTTAATAGAAGTCTGGTCGGCCATAAGATTTAGGTTTTAATGTTTTACTCTGCAAATGTATTTTGATTGTGTGCAGGATTGGCGCATAGTATTTTTTAATTAATTTATAGGTATAAATAACTCATTATTTCCTTTAAAACTATCATAATCTTCAAATGGTTAGTTATGCCATGAACGTTTTAATTTTTCTACTTACTTCTCTTTCGACTTGCTCAAAATCAGGTAAATCTTTTATTTGGTCTCTCATCGATTTTTCCCATCTTGCTTTGTATTGCGGTAGCTTTTGTTCTAATTTTTTATAAAAATCATTTGGTTCTAATGATTTATTCACACATTTATTTTTAAATTCTGTAGTATAAAAATCAATATCCATTCCATGTACTTCCAGTAGATACCAAATATCATAATAGTCCCGTGGTTGCATTCTTTGCATCACACAACGTAATTTTTCAACTAGCAACTCTTCTAATGGGTAACATAATAAGTTAAATTTTTCTTCGTCAGAATAGTCAATTATTGCTGCTTTTATAATTGGTTCAAATTCTAATTTTTCGCTTCTTGAAATATCAACTTTTACTTTCTTATTATTTCCAAAACCACCAAGAGGACCAACATAACTGATATAGAAATTTATCCCGCCATCTTCGTGCTCATTATTATCAATTATTGCTAAGGGAATATTTGCTTCTTCTTTTACATATTCAAAAGTTCCTTTAAACCATTCAAAAATTTGTTCATTAGTAATCGTATTATCTAGCAATGTAAAATCTAAATCTTCTGAAAATCGATAGTCAGCGAAATATACTTTTTTGAGAACGGTTCCACCTTTAAAGACAATGATTTTTGAAAGTTGTTCGTGTTGTGAAATGCCTTTTAATATCCATGACAGTATATAATCCTTTTCGATTTGTTGGTCACGAACTTCAACTTCTCGCGCTTTATTTTGTATTTCTCCTGGTTTAATCATGAGTAAATGGCAGACTTAATTGTTTCTGTTTCTAAATTTTGTTGAATGCTCCAACGGCTTATCATTTTACCCGATTTAGGAAGTTCCGTATCGAGTTGTATGTAAGAAGCTGTTTTTATGTTCCATAATTCTTGAACAATTTCATTTTCTATTTCCAGCATTTCTAATAGAAAACCCAATCGTTTAATGACTGCTTGGGATTTGAATTTTATAACATATTCCAAGAGTTTTTTATAATTAATTTGGTTGCGTGTTTCGTGAATTGCTTTGGCAATTTCTACTATTCCACCTGCATAGTCTGGTTTGAATAGACAATCTACTATTGTTTTTTCTAAATCGGAACATTGTACCTTATTGAAATCATCAATCCATATTTTCTTTTCTCCGAAGTAATGGTTTTCATTGTGGTATATGAACTGGAAAGTTATGTTTTTTATTTTAATTTCAGATGGTCTCATTTGTTTGGACACCACAATTTGCTCTTTAAGCGATGGCTGTGTGATGAGGTTGTGAATTTGTAGAGCAGAATAGTATCCTATATAATGTTGAGCATCTTTAACTAAATATTTTGCTATTAAATGCCAATCGGGCATAAAAGTTTCGGCATTCTCTTCAAATGGAATGATGTAGTAAATCCCTTCTTTTATTCGCATAATAAGACCTCTTTTGGTCATATCACTTAATAATTTACTTACTGTGTTCTCTTTTGCTGTTGGAAATATTTTTAATGCTTCTTTGT
>CAIRMK010000558.1 GCA_903879645.1 uncultured Bacteroidota bacterium | reverse complement strand
TTGCCAACTATAACAGGAACGTTGTCTGCTTGTATAGGAAATTCTACCCAATTAACAGGAAGTGGAACAGCAGCGGCAACCAATCCATGGGTGTCTTCCAATACAGCGGTGGCTACAGTTTATGGAACAGGATTAGTAACAGGAGTAATAGCAGGAACATCAACCATCACCTATACCAATTCAAATGGATGTGTTAGTACAGCATCAGTAACCATAACTACTACAGCTACTCCAGTAGCTAATGCGGGGTCGGCAATAACAAATACTTCTTTTACAGCCAATTGGTCAGCTGCAGCAGGAGCAACTGGATATTACCTTGACGTTTCAACCAGCAATACATTTGCCACTTTTCTAACTGGATTTAATGGTTTGAGCGTTGGTAATGTTACTACCTATGGTATATCAGGATTGACTTCAGGGGTGACCTATTATTATAGAGTAAAAGCAACGGGTAGTTGTGGTATTAGTGCATATTCGGGTACAATTACAGTTGTGACAACATCTACAACCTATTGCACGCCAACGGCTCCTTCATCAACATCATATTATATAAACAGTTTTGATACTACGGGTGGGTTAACAAATATTACTAATGATAATACAGGTTTTTCAACAGGAGGTTATGCCAATTATGCAGCAACATTATCATGTTCCCAATATGCTGGAAGTGCAATCAATTTTTCAATAGCCAATAAAGATACTTCAGGAACATATTATTATTATGTATGGATTGATTGGAATAATGATGGAGATTTTCTTGATGCTGGAGAAACTATAGTTGCAACTACAAATTATTCGGCAGGACCTTATACAGGTGCATTTACAATACCCGGAGGACAAGCTTCTGGATCGTATAGAATGAGAGTGTCGAACGACTTTATATACACTAATACATCATGTACCAATGCAGGTTATGGTGAATATGAAGATTATACAGTAATTGTGGTGCCAATTCCTCCTTGTACAGTTTCTTTGCCTTCTGCTTTAACGGTTTCAAATATCGCAGCAACTGCAGCAACATTGTCATGGTCAGATGCTTCAGCAGCACCAACTAGTGTTTACGATTACTATTACAATACTACAGGAACAGCTCCAACAGGGGCTACTACGCCAAACGGAACAGTTAACGGGGTAACCTCTGTAAATTTATCGGGATTAACTTTAGGCCAAACATACTATTGTTGGGTTCGTACTGATTGTAGCGGTACAACCAGTGCATGGGCTGGCTCTGTAAATTTTACAACAATCAGTCTTGATATCATTAATTTGAATACCAATGGTTCTATAACAACTTGTAATGCTAGATTCTATGATAGTGGAGGTTCAGGTAGTAGTTACTCAAATAATGAAAATTATACTTATACATTCACCCCTACAGCAGGTTCTAATTTAAAAGCAGTTTTTAATTCGTTTAAAACAGAAAGTGGTTGGGATGGTTTAGTGATATATAATGGAAACAGTACAGCAGCTCCAATAATTTCTTCAGGATTACCTGTTGGTTCTAGCACAACAAATTGCCCAGCGGGGTCTTTTTATGGAACAACATCACCAGGCACAATATATTCAACCGCTGCTGATGGGTCATTAACATTTCAATTCCGATCAGACATTTCAATAACTAAAGCAGGTTGGGATGCATCGTTAACATGTGTAACTTTACCTACAATAACAAGTTTTACGCCAACATCATCTTGTGCTGGTACTTATCCATTGGTTACAATAACAGGTACTAATTTTACTGGAGCAACATCAGTTAAGTTTAATGGAGTAACAGCAGCTTTTACAATTGTTAACAGCACTACTATTACGGCTACATTGCCTGCAACAGCAACCTCTGGAACAATAACAGTTTCTAACGCCCAAGCAACTGGAACAAGTACTACAGCTTTTTCAATATACCCGGTACCTCCAACTCCTAATGCAGGGGCACCAGGATCCATTTGTGTAGGAGACTCTTTTGCATTGGCAGGAACTGCAACAGGACCTTCTACAACCACGGTTTTAAGTCAGGACTTTAATGCAGGACCATTTCCTTCAGGTTGGACTAGAACAAGTAATGATTTTCAAACATCCTATGAATTTGTATCGTCAGGTAATACTTGGCCTGCAAATGGATATACAGGATATTGTAGTTATTTTTGGACCTATGTTTTATCAAGCGGATATTCTTCCGATATGATTACTTCAGCAATGGATTTGTCAACTTATACAGCTTCAACTCTTACTTTTTGGATATACAATTCTTCTGGAACAGATAATTTGAATGTATATGCAAATAATAATGGAGGGGCTTACACCCAAGTTGGAACAACGTATAATACCTATGGTTCATGGACTCAAATTACTATAAGTTTAAATAGTTTTGTAGGAGCTGGATTTAATGCAGTTAAATTAAAATTTACTGGCTCATCAGATTATGGTTTATCTAATATTGGAATTGATGATATACTAGTTACAGGTACTACTACGGTTACCAATTCATGGTCATCTAATCCAGCAGGTTTTACATCATCCAGTTTAACCCCAATTGTAAACCCTATAATAACTACTACATACACACTTTCATCTACTTATGGTAATGGATGTGCTAGTACAAGTAATGTTGTTATAACAGTAAATCAAAAACCAACTATAACATCAACATTAGCAGTAACTGCCCTGTGTGCAAGCACAAGTTCACAATCAGCTACTTTAAATTATACAGCTACAACCAATTCACCTACATCATATAGTATCGTTTGGAACGCTGCGGCTCATACAGCCGGTTTTGCAGACCAAGCCACCACTACTATAGCTTTTGTAGCGGGAGCAGGAACTATTACTGGAATTACAATTCCTGCTAATATGGCTCCTAACCAATACACGGGTAGTTTAACAATTACTAACGCTGGAGGGTGTACATCTTCATATACAATTACAATTAATATTGGTAAACTTTGGAATGGTACAACCTCTAATGATTGGGGGTATGCCAACAACTGGACACCTTCTGGTGTGCCTACAGCTACAGATTGCGTAGTAATTCCTTCTGGAACACCAAATAGTCCAGAAATTTCAGCAAATGCATTTGCAGGACATCTTACAATCAATGCTAGTGCATCTGTTCTAGTAGATTCTGGAATTGCTGTAGAAGTTCAATACTTTGTAAAAACAGACGGTACATTTACATTAAATAGTAGTGCCAGTTTAGTACAAATTAATAATGTAGCCAATACAGGTTCAGGAAACATGATATACAAAAGAAGTGTCGCTTCTTTAAAAGGATATGATTATGTATATTGGTCTTCTCCTGTCGCTTCTCAACCCATAACAGGTATGTACAGTACTCCAACTATGGGCCCCCAATACTATTGGGATACTTTGGCAAATAATAATAATGGAGCATCTGGAAATATCGGACAAGGAAATTGGAGTCCTGCTTATGGAGCCATGCAAGTAGGGAAGGGCTATATCAT
>CAIRMK010000557.1 GCA_903879645.1 uncultured Bacteroidota bacterium | reverse complement strand
GGAAAGATTTAGTCAATTTCAGAAATAATTTAGGATGATTGAAGTCGCTGTCTATAGTCATGTAAATCTATAAATTAAAAATGAAATTATAACAAAATTAGACATAATCTTGAAGCTTTTGAGCTGCTAGACGTAACGCCTCTTTTGCAACTGCTAAAGGTACTCCTCCAACTTCAAACATAATTTTTCCGGGTTTAACAACAGCAGCCCAATATTCAACTGCACCTTTACCTTTACCCATACGCACCTCAAGAGGCTTCTTTGTTATAGGTTTGTCTGGAAATATGTTAATCCAAAGTTGTCCTTCTCTTTTCATGTAACGAGTTGCAGCAATACGTGCAGCTTCAATTTGACGTGAAGTTAAAAACATACCTTTTTCATGTACAGATTTAATTCCAAACATTCCACTTGAAAGCATGTGTCCTCTTTGAGAAACACCTTTCATTCTACCTTTTTGTACCTTACGGTATTTTGTTCTTTTAGGCTGTAACATTTTTCTTTAATTTAAAAAATTACTTTCTTTTACGTGCGTCTGGTTTACCACCTTTGTTGAAGGGTTTTCTATCTCCTCTTGGAGAATCACCACCTTTTCCACCAGAAGCTTGTTTTTTATCCATTCCAACTAGTGGAGATAAATCACGTTTTCCGTAAACCTCACCTTTCATGATCCATACCTTGATTCCCATTCTACCATAAGTAGTATGAGCTTCTCCAAGCGCATAATCAATATCAGCTCTGAAAGTTGACAAAGGAATTCTTCCTTCTTTAAAACCTTCTGAACGTGCCATTTCAGCTCCGTTCAAACGACCAGAAATCAAAACTTTAATACCTTCTGCATTCATACGCATTGCTGCTGCAATAGCCATTTTAATAGCTCTTCTGTACGAAATACGGCTTTCAATTTGACGAGCAATACTTGTTGCAACTAAATAAGCATCTAACTCAGGTCTTTTAATTTCAAAGATGTTTATTTGAACTTCTTTGTCAGTAATTTTCTTAAGTTCTTCTTTTAACTTGTCTACCTCTTGCCCACCTTTCCCAATAATAATACCAGGTCTAGCAGTAGTGATAGTAACGGTTACTAGTTTTAAAGTTCTCTCGATGATTACTTTTGATACACTAGCTTTTGATAAACGAGCATGAATATACTTTCTGATTTTATAATCCTCGGCAATTTTATCACCGTAATCATTTCCACCATACCAGTTTGAATCCCATCCTCTGATGATACCAAGTCTGTTTCCTATTGGATTTGTCTTTTGTCCCATCTTAATTAATTGCTTTGTGTGTTATCATTAGCCCCTAACACGATTGTTACGTGGTTTGAACGTTTTCTAATTCTATGTGCTCTTCCTTGTGGAGCTGGACGAAGTCTTTTCAACATCATTCCACCATCAACACGGATTTCTTTTACAAATCTCGCGGGCGCTACGCCGGCCTTTTTAAATTTTCCTTTATCGGGCTGGCTTACAAGCTTCTCTCTCTTCGTGCCAAAACCGATCTGTATCGCGCTATAGCCGTCGGCATCTTTTGTCTTCACCTGTATCACGTGGCACGGTCCGGCCTCTATAAGAGTTACCGGCACCATCTTGCCGGCTTCGTTATAGATGTTCGTCATCCCTAATTTTTTACCTAAGATTCCTATCATAGTTTTATCCTATTTGATCTCTACGTACACGCCGGCCGGCAGATCCAGTTTCTTCAGCGCATCGATCGTCTTCGACGTCGGGCTTATAATATCTAGGATGCGCTTGTGAGTCTTGATCTGGAACTGGTCACGCGACTTCTTGTCGACGTGAGGGCTCCTCAGAACCGTGAATATCTCCCTCTTCGTCGGAAGAGGGATCGGGCCTGCTATACCAGCGCCCGTCTTCTTTGC
>CAIRMK010000556.1 GCA_903879645.1 uncultured Bacteroidota bacterium | reverse complement strand
ATTTATAAGAATTTAAAGGGTCATTTTCTAGTCAATAAGTATTATTTCTTTAGACTTTCAACGATACCACTCAACAAGCCATTAAAATCAAAATCTTCACTCAATCCCATACGTACAATAACTAAATCTTGGCTTGGGAAGATGGCTACCATTTGTCCTTGAAATCCACTGCAATAATACATGTCTCTTGGCACATTAGGGAAATAGCCACCAGCGTTTAACCAAAATTGCGCACCATAGCGTTTATTGGAAGTTTTAGTTGGTGTAGCAACATAATTAGACCAACTTTCATCAAACAATTGTTCACCATTCCAATGACCTTTGTGAAGGTATAATAAACCAAGTTTGGCCCAATCTCTGGTAGTGGCCCACCCATAAGATGAACCAACATAATTGCCCGCCATATCAGTCTCTACAAGAGCCGAATTCATACCTATTTTATCTAATAGATGGCTATACCAAAAATCTAAATATTCTTGGTGAGTTTTAAATTGTTTTCGTAAAATTCCCGACAATAAATTGGTGGTACCAGAGGAATAATTCCAATGAGTATTAGGCTTAAAAACGGCTGTTTTTTCAACTTGGGACTGGCTCATGTCTTCGGCTAAAAAGAGCATTTTAGTAGCATCACAAATCTTATCATATTTCTCTTCCCATTCCAAACCCGAGTTCATGTGAAGTAAATCGTTTATAGTAATGTTTTTACGCTCGTCATTTTTCCATGATGCAATAGGAGCAGGCTTCATAATGTCAATTTTCCCTTGCTTTTGTAGAATACCAAAGAGGGTTCCTGTGATACTTTTAGTCATGGACCAGCCTAAAATCCTTGAGTTTTTGTTGAAATTAGTATCATATTTTTCTGCGATGATTTTATCTTTATAAATTACAAGTATCGAACGGGTTCGTTTGTATTTCTCCCCTTTCTTATCAAAGGCATTAGCAACGACCTCTTTAAGTTTGGAATAGTTAATATTTGAAAATATAGTGTCTTTAGGTTCTAAATTACCATAAGGATAAGACAAATTGTTATTCAGTTTATTTCTTTTGGGTATCTCATACGGTTTAGTAACATCAAACGAATCGTTGATTAATGTAGCTCCTAAGCCCTCTCTATAGATCGCTTTTCTCTTTTTTAATCCTAAAATAGTGGAGGTAGCAATTGATTCTGAATCAGTAATAGTATTCCTGGCTTTATTGACCAAAGGAATGTCATTATCTCCTTGTTCTATTATTGACAAGGCTCGATGGTCTATAAAATGCCCAGAAGCTATACTTTTAGCAGAAAAACCAGAGATTAAATCGAGTTTAGGATAGGTAGTAATGCCTAGATAAATTAAAAAAGCAAGAAGACCAACCGCGAAATATGTAAAGAACTTTTTCATTTTGAAATGGATTTTGATGCAATTTATAAAAAACAATTATTGTAGTACATAAAATAAGGTAATCTTCTACCTTATTCAGTGAAACAAAGTATCTAAAAACATTGATTTGCTTATTTTTTCCAAGGTTAAATTTTATTAACAACTGTTTGGTAATAATCAACTTCAATTTTATTACTTTTGTATTTAGAAAAATTCTAAATAAAGAATGTTAGATATACAAAAGATACGAGCCGATTTTCCGATACTAACTCAAAAAGTAAATGGAAAACCATTGGTTTATTTTGATAATGGAGCTACATCTCAAAAACCTAAAGTGGTGATTGACGAAATAACGAAATATTACGAGGAAATAAATGCAAATATCCATCGCGGTGTTCATACATTAAGTCAATTAGCAACGGATGCCTATGAAGTTTCTAGAGGGAAAATTCAGCAGCATATCAAGGCAAAGTTTGCGCACGAAGTAATTTTCACTTCGGGAACAACACATGCTATCAATATAGTAGCCAATGGATTTGCTGCTATTCTAAATAAAGGAGATGAAATTTTGGTTTCGGCACTAGAACACCACAGTAATATAGTGCCTTGGCAAATGTTATGCCAGCGAACTGGAGCTACTTTGAAAGTAATTCCTATGAATGAAAAAGGAGAGTTGATGATGTCAAAATATGATACATTACTTTCTAGTAAAACTAAAATTGTGGCGGTTAATCATATATCCAATGCGTTGGGAACCATCAATCCAATAAAGGAGATGATTGAAAAAGCACATCAAGTGGGTGCTGCCATTTTAATTGATGGAGCACAAGCAACACCTCATTTAAAACCAGATGTTAAAGCATTAGATTGTGATTTTTATGTGTTCTCTGGACATAAAATTTGTGGCCCAACTGGAGTTGGAATACTATACGGAAAAGAAGAATGGTTAAATAAATTACCTCCTTATCAAGGGGGTGGAGAAATGATTGCCACGGTTACTTTTGAGAAAACAACGTATGCCGACTTACCTCATAAATTTGAAGCAGGAACACCTAACATCGAAGGAGGAATAGTATTAGGAACAGCTATTGATTATTTGAACGAGGTAGGATTTGAAAATATAGCGCAATACGAACACCAACTATTGGAATATGCAACCACTAGATTATTGGAGATAGAAGGGATTAGAATCTATGGAACGTCAAAAGAAAAAGCCTCTATAATATCCTTTAATATAGGAGGAATTCATCCATACGATATCGGCACGATTATAGATAAATTAGGCATTGCAGTTCGAACAGGGCATCATTGTGCGCAACCGATTATGGATTTTTATAAAATCCCAGGAACGATAAGAGCAAGTTTTGCTTTTTATAACACCAAAGAGGAAATAGATATCTTTGTGGAAGCAATTAAAAAAGCTAAAATGATGTTGTCTTAAAAACATATATTATGAAACTATTTACAATGATTTTACTGTCCATTTTTTTAGGAAAAGGATGCTCAGGTCAACAAAAGAACGATTTGATAAACACTAAAATGGTTTATACAGCGAATTCAAGAGGGTTTTATCAAAAAATTACTATTCAAAACCACCAAATTTCTCTTTCAAATGATAGGAGAGAGGAAGGTCTCGGTATAACAACTAAAATTTCTGATGACGATTGGAAGAATTTGGGGACTTTATTTTCT
>CAIRMK010000555.1 GCA_903879645.1 uncultured Bacteroidota bacterium | reverse complement strand
CTTGTGCTTTTAATTCTCTCGCCAATGCTGCCATTGCAAGAGTTTGTGAGGTAGTTAAACTATTGATTCTGTCTGATAATGGATTGCTCATTGTTGTGTTGTGCTATGTATTTATGATAATTGTGGTTGTCTTCCTAAATCTCTTAAATGCGTAAAGTGCGAATAGATAGCTGCTCTAGTGGTTTTGAATTCGTAGTAAGGAAGATTACATTCTTTAGCCGTTTCTTTTACAAATTCAGCAATTTTGTTGTAATGAACGTGACTAATATTCGGGAAAATATGGTGTTCAATTTGATGATTTAATCCACCAGTATAGTAGTTTACCAACCAATTTTTAGGAGCAAAGTTGGCTGTTGTGTATAATTGGTGTACCGCCCAAGTGTTTTCAATTTCTCCACTTTCATTTGGAATTGGGTTGTCAGTTTCATTAACAACGTGAGCCAATTGGAACACGACGCTTAAAATAACTCCAGCCGTGTAGTGCATCACAAAAAACCCTACTAGTACTTTCCACCATGTAATTCCTAAAACCATTGGAAGTACTAACCAAATGCCAAAATATATAGCTTTTGTAATTACTAAAGTTGTCCAACGAACGACAGGTTTTTTGAATTCTCCGTACGATAAATTTCTTTTTAAGTAACGTTTCATTTGAAGAAAATCAGTGGTGATTGCCCAATTGAACGTTAATAATCCATACAAGAAAACAGAGTAGTATTGTTGGAATTTATGGTGTTTGTACCATTTAGCTTCTTTAGTAAAACGTAAAATTCTACCCGCTTCTAAATCTTCATCATGACCTAAAATGTTAGTATAAGTGTGGTGCAAAACGTTGTGTTGTACTTGCCAATTGTATACATTTCCAGCCAAGATATAGATGCTGCCACCCATGAGTTTATTAATCCAAGAGATATTAGAATATGCACCGTGATTACCATCGTGCATAACATTCATTCCAACACCAGCCATTCCAACACCAATTACAACGTTTAGTAAAAGGTACGTCCAAAAAGGCATGTTCATGGTTAAAAGAAAGAAGTAAGGTGTCAAGAAAATGGAAAACATAACCACTGTTTTCAAGTGTAATTTCCAATTTCCAGTTTTATCTATATTGTTTTCTTTGAAGTAGTCATTTACTCTTTTGTTAAGAGTTCTAAAAAATTTAAGATTGTCGCTTTTAGAAAAGACAGGTGCATTTGTATCCATAAATTATTTATGTAATTTGGTGCAAAGGTAATTATTATAATTTTTTTAGAGTTGAAAACAAATCATAATTATTAACTAAAAGTAGTATTTTTGTTGAAAATTCAATTTATGGAAGAAATTCTAAAGCAATTCCCTAATCTGACTGATAATCAGATACAACAATTTGAAAAGTTACAACTTTTATACGAAGATTGGAACTCTAAAATAAACGTAATTTCAAGAAAAGATATTGATGAATTATACACTCGACATGTATTACATTCCTTAGGAATTGCTAAAATAATTGAATTCAAATCGGGTTCCAAAATTATGGATGTTGGAACAGGAGGAGGATTTCCTGCTATTCCATTGGCAATACTATTTCCTGAAGTTAATTTTTATGCGATTGATATCATTGCCAAAAAAATAAAGGTGGTGAATGAAGTGATAAAAGCTTTAGGGTTAAAAAATATAAAAGCAGAACAAAAAAGAGCAGAATTGGTAAGCCATGAATTTGATTTTATTGTAAGTCGTGCTGTGACTAATATGCCTGATTTTGTTGCTTGGATAAAAGACAAAATCAAATCAAACTCAAAACATGAGTTGCAAAATGGAATTTTATATTTAAAAGGCGGTGATTTATCAGAGGAGTTAAAAGACTTCCCAAAAGCAACAGAATACAACTTAGCCGATTATTTTTTAGAGGAATTCTTTGAAACAAAAAAAGTGGTGCATTTACCTTTGAAAACTAAATAAAAAAGTCCCGATTGTATCGGGACTTTTTGTTTTTATAATTCTAGAATTTATTTCAATTTCTTCTTTACTTCTACTTCTTGGAAAGCTTCAATAATATCTAATTGTTCAATCTCATTGTAGTTCTTAATTTGTATACCACAATCATATCCTTTAGAAACTTCTTTTACATCGTCTTTAAAACGTTTTAATGCCGTAAGTTCACCTGTAAATATTACGACACCTTCACGGATAATTCGTATTTTAGAATTTCTAAAGATTTTACCATCTGTAACCATACATCCAGCAATTGTTCCAACTTTAGATATTTTGAAAGTTTCACGAATTTCAGCCGTTCCAGTAATTTCTTCTTTCATGACTGGAGACAACATTCCTTCCATTGCATCTTTCAAGTCATCAATGGCATCGTAGATAATTGAATAATTTCTGATATCAATTTCTTCTTTATCGGCAAGTTGACGAGCATTTCCAGCTGGACGAACATTAAATCCGATAATAATCGCATCGGATGCAGAAGCTAACATTACATCAGTTTCAGTAATGGCTCCAACCCCTTTATGGATAATATTAATTTGGATTTCTTCAGTAGATAATTTTGCAAATGAGTTAGAAAGAGCTTCAACAGAACCATCCACATCTCCTTTAAGGATAATATTTAATTCTTTAAATTGTCCTAGAGCAATACGACGACCAATTTCTGCAAGAGTAATATGGCGTTGTGTTCTAACGGATTGTTCACGCATCAATTGAGCACGTTTTACAGCTATTTGTTTAGCTTCTCTTTCATCTTCAAAAACGTTGAATTTATCCCCTGCAGTTGGTGCACCATCCAAACCTAAGATAGACATTGGAGTTGAAGGTCCCGCTTCTTTCATGCTGTTCCCTCTCTCATCATACATTGCCTTAACCTTTCCGTGGTTTTTACCGGCCAATACATAATCTCCAACTCGTAAAGTTCCTGATTGAACTAAAATTGTTGAAACATATCCTCTACCTTTATCCAATTGTGCTTCAACAACAGTACCAACAGCAGGTTTATTAGGATTTGCTTTTAAATCTAATAACTCAGCTTCTAATAATACTTTTTCAAGTAATTCTTTTACTCCCATCCCCATTTTAGCAGAAATGTCGTGTGATTGATATTTACCACCCCAATCTTCCACAAGCAAATTCATTGCTGCTAATTTTTCTTTAATTTTTTCAGGATTAGCGTGTGGTTTATCCACTTTATTAATTGCAAATATCATAGGAACTCCAGCTGCTTGAGCATGACTGATTGCCTCTTTTGTTTGAGGCATAATGTCATCATCGGCAGCAATTACAATAATTGCTATATCGGTTACTTGAGCTCCACGAGCACGCATAGCGGTAAACGCTTCGTGACCAGGTGTATCAAGGAAAGTGATTTTTTGTCCATTATCTAGTTGTACGGCATAAGCACCGATATGTTGTGTAATTCCTCCAGATTCACCAGCGATTACATTTTCTTTACGGATATAATCCAGTAAAGATGTTTTACCGTGGTCAACGTGACCCATTACAGTTACGATTGGAGCTCTTGTTACTAAATCTTCTTCTTTATCTTCAATAATCTCTAAAGAATCTTCAATATCGGTAGTAATAAATTCAACTTCGTAACCAAATTCATCAGCAACAATTGTTAATGTTTCTGCATCAAGACGTTGATTCATAGTAACCATTATACCTAACGACATACAGGTACCAATAACTTTAGTAATCGGCACATCCATCATGGTAGCAACTTCCCCAACAGTAACAAATTCTGTTACCTTGATAGTTTTACTACCTTCATCAATAGCTCTTTGTTCATCATCTGAACGTTGACGGTGAGTATCTCTTTTATCTCTTCTGTATTTTGCAGCTTTAGACTTAGAACCTTTTCCTTGAAGTCTTTCAAGAGTTTCTTTAATTTGATTTTTAACCTCTTCCTCAGTAGGTTCAACTTTTTGAACAATCGCTGGTCTATTTCCTTTTTGGAAACCGCCACCACCTCCTGGTTTATTGGCTACAAATTTTCCGCCTGCACCTGCTGGTCTATTTGGACCACCTGCAGCAGTTCCTCCTGGAGTTATAGGACGAGCTTCTCCTGGTTTTGGCGGAATTCTTTTACGCTTATTTTTATTAGCGTTTGGATCGGTTTTGCTTCCGACGTTTATTTTGGGGGCTTCAACTTTCTTTTTAGGCTTGTTGAATTGCGACAAATCAATTTTTTGACCTGTTAACGTAGGACCAGAAAGATTTTGGTATTGCGTTGTATGTGTTTCATCAATGACTGGAGCAACTTCAACAACGGGAATAGTTTTAACAACTTTTTCTGCTTTTTTAGTTTCCGAAGCAGTTTCTTTTACAACTGGTTTTTCAACAGCTTTAGTAACTTCTTCTTTGATTTCAGGAGATTTTACTTCTTTAGGCGCAACTTCTGCTACTTTTGGTAATTCAGTTTTTGTTGAAGGAGAATTTTTAGTCTCTAACTCTATTTTTCCAACTTGTTTAGGGCCAGATACTACAGCTTTAGCTTTGATCACTTCAAGACGTTGACGCTCTTCTTCTAACCTTTTCTTGTCTTCAATTTCTTTTTCTCTTTCAAGTCGAAGTGCTTCTTTTTCTTTCTTTATTTCTTCACTAACGCCTTTAGACGCTTCTTTATTGCCTTTATCACCAGCAAATTGGTTTTGTAGAATATCAAATTCTTTGTCAGATATCTTAGCATTTGGGTTTGCATCAATAGCAATACCTTTATCTTTAAGATAATCGACAGCTCTTTCTAATGAAATGTTTAATTCCCTTAAAACTTTGTTTATTCTAATATTTCTTTCTTCAGACATAAAATCTTTTATAAATTCTTTTTATTTTGGGTTGAAAAATTAGTTTTCAAACTCTTCTTTCAATATGCGCATTACCTCTTGTATTGTTTCTTCTTCTAAATCGGTTCTTCTAGCTAAATCCGCAACATCTTGTTTCAAGATGCTTCTAGCTGTATCAAGACCAATTTTAGCAAATTCATCGATGATCCAACCGTCTATTTCATCTGAGAATTCAGTCAATTCAACATCATCATCTTCAACCGTACTTCCTTCTCTAATAACGTCTAATTCGTAACCCGTTAATTGACCTGCCAATTTAATATTTTGGCCACCACGACCAATAGCTTTAGATACTTCTTCTAATTTTAAGAAAACTTCAGCATGTTTTGTTTCTTCATTTATTTTTACAGAAGAAACTTTCGCTGGACTTAATGCTCTTGTGATTAATAAAGAAGCATTTGTAGTATAATTGATGACATCGATATTTTCGTTCCCTAATTCACGAACAATTCCATGAATACGAGATCCCTTCATACCAACACAAGCTCCAACTGGATCAATTCTATCATCATAAGAATCAACAGCTACTTTTGCTTTTTCTCCTGGAATTCTAACCACTTTTTTAATCATTATTAAACCATCGAAAACTTCTGGAATTTCTTGTTCAAATAATTTTTCCAAGAATTTTTCAGAGGTTCTAGACATCACAATTTGAGGCTTATTCCCTTTCAATTCAACACTTTCAATAATTCCTTTTACATTATCTCCTTTACGGAAAAAATCAGAGGGAATTTGTTTTTCTTTTGGAAGAACAATTTCGTTTCCATCGTCATCAATTAAAATTACAACTCTTGGACGAACATGGTGAACTTCAGCAGTGTAAATTTCGCCAATAATGTCTTTAAATTGTTTATATAGATTAGTATTATCATGTTCATGGATTTTTGAAATTAAGTTCTGACGTAATGCCAAAATTGCTCTTCTTCCTAAATCTATAAGTTTTACTTCTTCCGAAACCTCTTCTCCTATTTCAAAATCGGGCTCAATTTTTCTAGCATCTGATAAAGTAATTTCTAAATGCTCTAAATCTAAATCATCATCTGCAACTACAATTCTTCTTTGCCAGATTTCCATATCTCCTTTATCAGGATTTATGATAATATCAAAGTTGTCATCAGAACCATACTTCTTTTTTAAAGCATTTCTAAAAACATCTTCTAAAATCGCCATAAGCGTTACTCTATCAATAAGTTTATCATCTTTAAACTCTGAGAACGAGTCGATTAATGCAATATTCTCCATTATTCTATAATTAATTAAAATTTACTGTAACAACTGCTTCTTTTATATCTGAAAAAGATATTTCTTGTCTTTTTTGGACAGTTTCTTTACCTTTCCCTATCTTTTTAGGCTCTCTTGCCGACCAAGATAACACTATATAATCATCATTAGCCTCTATCAATTCAGCTTCAATAGTTGCATTGTTTGCTTTGACAATTAGTGTTCTACCAACATTTTTTTTATATTGTCTAACTAATTTTAAAGGCGAACCAACGCCTACAGATGCAACTTCAAGTGCATAATCATGCTCTTCCCTATCTAAATTATTTTCAATTGATCTACTAATATCAATACAATCTTGAAGATTGACACCATTATCAGCGTCCAAAGTTACAACAATTTTGTAAGTATCTGAAATTGATAAATCTATCAAAAACATATCTGGCTTTTCAGACAAAGCATCATTTAGAAGTTTTGAAACCTGCTCTTTAAATGTCATATTTTTATAAAAAGAGGG
>CAIRMK010000554.1 GCA_903879645.1 uncultured Bacteroidota bacterium | reverse complement strand
TGGACTTTTGACAAAACCTTGGATTTTGAGAAGTATCTAGAAGTAATGCTAAAGCAATTCAAGATTCGAGTGCTCTTGGTAGATGCTCTTTTTGATAGAAAGCTATATTTGGAAGTGATGGAAACAAAGCGTTTTGGATATTTTTCGATGCGCACTCCTAACAAGGAACTAAAAGGAGCCATTCAACGAGTGATGGATAAAGGCTATTATTTTGATAAAAAGTTACCCGAGCAGTGGCGCGAAGAGTCGGGTATTGAATGTGCACCAGCTTGTTTTTTGAATTTATTTACTGAACGCCAATTGGAGGTTGCAAAACAGGCTATTATAGGTAAGAAAAGCCTAGATATTGGTGAAGATTTATTTATAAGTTTGAGTACAGTTGAAACGCATCGAAGTAACATTATGATGGTTACGGGCTTGAAAAATTTTATGGAGGTGAGTTGGTTCCTTATTCAGTATGGCTTTTTGTGTGCTAGAGATGTGGGGATACGCCTTTTTCTTGTTGGGTTGGTACTGACCATGAGTTTAAGTACGAATGACAATTGGGTTGTGGATGATGATGATTTGGGAACTGCAAGTTATGAATATGTGATGCCGATGGAGGGATAGTAATTAATTGAAGGGGAATTTATATATTTGGGGGAATAATTGAGCTGATGGGAGAAACTACAACAAATTTCTTGATAGGTTTACTTTGTGTTATTTTAGGCATACTTATTATTATAATTTATAGCAGTGAAAATAAAAAAAGAAGTCTATTTTCCATTAATTTTCAAACTGCTGGGATAATTTTAATTATTATAGGCATTGGATTAATAGTTAGAGCAATTAGAAAATAACGCACTACCTCTAAATGAATTGTTAGATTTGAAGGTGAATAATTTATATATTTGAGAGAATAATTTAGCAGGGAAAATAACATAACCACGCGAAGGGATTCTCGGTAGCTGGGGAAAGGTTACTTGCAAGCTTATTAAAAAAACCTTCGTAAACATGGAAAACTGGAATGAAACTTCAAAAAGATATATAGCGTTTGTAGACATAATGGGTTTTACAAATTACGTATATCGAAATAGACATGAACTTGTAAAAAAGAGAATGGAAAATCTGTATTCAATTCTAAATGAAACAGAAATGGAATTACATAATGGATCAAAACAATGGTCTGGTGTGGAAAACCCTATTCGGACTCTAATATTTTCAGATTCAATCTTAATTGTTTCTAGAGATAATAGTACTAAATCTTTAGACTTCATATTATTTGCTTGTAAACTACTTTTGCAACGAAGTTTTGAGAAAAAGATACCGATGAAAGGAGCAATTTCTTATGGTACAATTACAGCTGACTTTAAAAAATCACTTTTTTTTGGTAAAGCCTTAATTGACGCATATACATTGGAAGAGCAATTAAATATTTACGGAATTGCTTTAGATGAAAAAGTTGAAAAAAGATTTAAAGATTGTAAAAAGCTTTCATCATATTGTTTGGAAACAAAAATAGCAACAGATT
>CAIRMK010000553.1 GCA_903879645.1 uncultured Bacteroidota bacterium | reverse complement strand
TCAGAATTTAAAGACAAAGAAATTAGAAAAAATGGCAAACACTAATATCAATATAAATATCACTGCTAGTGATAATGCTTCTGCTAAAATACAAGCAGTTGAAACCGCAGTTGAAAGGTTAGGAAAAAACGCAACTGCGTCTATTAGTGTTGCTGGTCTTGAAGATGTTACAAAACAAGTTGAAGCCGTTCAAAAGAAAATGGCTGCTTTGTCATCTAAAAGTGTAAGTTTTGGTATTGATGATAAAGCAACTGCAAAATTAGCAGGCATAACAACCAGAGTTAATGGAATGTTAGCAAGCAATACATCTTTTGTTGATAAAATGACTTCTTCGTTTGATCCATTATCTAATAAAATATCAAATTCTATTGGTTCGGTAAATTCGTTTGGTTCAGATATTTCTAAATTAGCAAACAACACAAAAGTTTCTTCTTTGGAGATGGTAACTTCTTTTGATAAAGTAAGCAATTCGTTAAAAGAGTTAAAAACACAATCCGCGAGTGTTTCAAATGCTCCTATTGCTAATTTAACAAACAAAGCAACTGGATTAAGTCCTTCTGCAACTACAGATTTAAAAAACTGGGGAGCAACTGCTGTTCTTGCTTCCGCAAATGCAACCAATGGATTTAAAAATTACGAAAATCAATTAAAAAATGTTAGTTCTAATATAGATAATATTGGGAGTCGTTTGCGTTATTTATCTTTAGTGACTGGTGTTATATTTGCTGGAATGACTAAATTAGTTTCTGGATTTGTTGGTTCAGCCAAAGAAGCAGAAAGTGCAACAATGAAATTAATGATTGCAGCGCAAACAACAGGCGGAAATTATGATAAATTAGCAAACGACGCACAAAAATTAGTTTCTACTACTGGCGGTATATTAACTTTATCAGACGCAAGCAAATCATTAGCGGAAGCACAGATGTCATTGGGAGATAGTGAAAAAGCATATCAACTTGTTTTAAGATTGACAGAAACTGCATTAGTTAGAAAACAAAACGCAACAGATACAGTAACACAAGCGGTCAATAAATCAACAACTGGGTTATTATCATACAAAGAAGTGATGTATGATTCCGCTGGCGTCGAGTTAAAATTTTCAGTTGCCGAAAAGGCATATGCTGATGAATTTAAAAATGGAAATACAAATTTAACAGAGAGAGAAAAAAGATTAGCAATATACAATGCAACAATGAAGCAAACTTCTCAATATTCGGGAATGGCTTCGCTTGCATCATCAACATTTAGTGGTTCTTTGTTAAAAATGAATTCTACAGTTACTTTAATGAAAACTAACATTGGAAATGCGTTAGTTCCTGTTATAGGAACATTAGCAGTTATGATTGATTCGATATCTTCTAAAATATCTAATTTTGCAAAAGAAAATTCTGGAATGACAATGGGAATTATAGTTGGGACGATTGCGGTTGCTGGATTGATTACTATATTTGCCAGTGTTGGAGCATTAGCAGAAATGTTTGCTGGTTCAATTAAAGGACTTGGAAGTGTGTTTAAAGTATTTTTGCAACCACAACTTTTAATAACGATTGCGGAATGTATTGCATTAATTGCTATAATTGGAGGATTAACATATGCGTTTTTGAAACTAACCAATAGATGGGATATTTGGAAAAACAGAATGACCGTTTTAGGGTCTAAAATAAAAGATGCGATTGGACAATTTTCAGATGCAACAGATGAAGCCAACGATACTGTTAAAAAATTACAAAAAGCATTAGATGGATTGCAAACTACTATAAATGACACAACATCAGATTTCAATCAACAAATGTCAGAATGGGTTGTTAATCATGATAAAACAATAACTAAATTAAAAGGACAAATAGGAGATTTGGCGGATGAATATAAAAAATCCACTGATAAAATAACAGAAGATTTCGATAGTGCAATGAAAGATTTGTCTCTTTCCCACGCAAGAAAATCAGAAGATTTGCAAGAACAGATTGATGAAGAAACTTCAAAAGGTATTTGGGCTGACCAAACAAAAATTAAAGAATTAAAAAAAGAACTTGCTCGTGAAAATGAGGATTATGCTTTGTCGTCTGCTGAAAAATTAGATACAAACGACGAGCAATTAACAGAAGAACAAAAACAGTATGCTGATAAATTAAAAGATTTGCAAGACGAACTCAAAAAAGAACAAGATTTAGAAGATAAACATTCTAAATTAATTTCTTATTATAGAACTCAACCATATTTGGATGAAGTCGAAAAGATGGAAGAAGCATATAAAAAAAGATTGTCTGCTCTTGCAATTCAAGTTCAAGACACAAAAGAACAATATGCAACAGAAACTTCTGCGGTTGATGGGCTTGGGGATACTTTAAATGAATTGGGGGATATTACAAAAGGGGTTGGGGAAATACAAGTTGTTTCTTTAAAAGAAGGAATAAAAAAAGCGTGGGAAAATTCAGATGCTTTAACAAAAACAGGAATAGTTGTTGGAGGGGTTGGAACTGCGTTC
>CAIRMK010000552.1 GCA_903879645.1 uncultured Bacteroidota bacterium | reverse complement strand
GCGGTTATTTTGATAATTATCAATTAAATTTGAATTTTTTCTGTTTATTCGCATTTATTAAAATTTAAGATTTTCTTAACCATTGTAGCTTTTTGCGTTAGTTTATTGTGCTTACACTTTAAAACAGCATATGTTTTTAGGTAAACATCAAAAAATTAAGAATAAAAAAAGCGAGATTAAATCTCGCTTTTAATTATTCTATAATTAGATAATTATTACTCTACAGTAACTGATTTTGCCAAATTTCTTGGTTGATCTACATTACATCCTCTCATTACGGCAATATGATATGATAATAATTGTAATGGTATTGTAGTCAATAATGGCGATAATGCATCAGAAGTTTCAGGTATCTCAATAACGTGATCGGCCAATTCTTTTACTTGAGTATCTCCTTTGGTTACAATAGCTATAATTTTACCACTTCTTGATTTAATCTCTTGAATATTGCTTACCACCTTATCATAATGCCCTTGTTTTGGAGCAATAACAACAACAGGCATTTTTTCGTCAATCAAAGCAATGGGTCCATGCTTCATTTCGGCAGCTGGATAACCCTCGGCATGAATATACGAAATTTCCTTTAATTTTAAAGCGCCTTCCAAAGCTACAGGAAAATTGTATCCTCTTCCAAGATATAAACAATTAGTAGCATCTTTATATATAGCAGCAATTTCTTTGGAAATCTCATTTGTTGAAGCCAATGCATCTGTAACTTTTTCAGGAATCAACTCTAATTCTTGCAAGTATCTAAAATAATCAGAATTAGTAAGTGTCCCTTTTGCTTTAGCCAAACGTAAAGCCATCATGGTTAAAACGGTAATTTGTGTTGTAAATGCTTTGGTTGAAGCTACTCCAATTTCTGGCCCAGCATGGGTATAAGCTCCAGCATGAGTTTCACGAGAAATAGAAGACCCAACAACATTACAAACACCAAAAACAAAAGCTCCTTTTTCTTTAGCCAATTTTATGGCAGCTAAAGTATCTGCTGTTTCTCCAGATTGTGAAATGGCGATTACAACATCTTTATTAGTGATAATTGGATTTCTATATCTAAATTCAGAAGCATATTCTACTTCAACAGGTATTCTGGCAAACTCTTCAATAACATATTCGGCAACTAATCCAGCATGCCACGAAGTTCCACAGGCAATAATTAAAATCCTTTCGGCATTAAGAAATTTCTCTAAATTGTCTTCAACCCCAGACATTTGAATAATACCTGTGTTAGCATGAAGCCTTCCT
Source organism: uncultured Bacteroidota bacterium (assembly GCA_903879645.1). Lineage (GTDB taxonomy): Bacteria > Bacteroidota > Bacteroidia > Flavobacteriales > Flavobacteriaceae > Flavobacterium. The sequence continues at coordinate 9,599 of CAIRMK010000552.1, read as the reverse complement.
CTATAAGTGTCTTTTATAACGTTAGGTTGTTCATATATTTCTTTAAGCATAAAATGTTCATAACCACCTTTTTCTATTTGCTCTAAATTCATTTGTAACTCCTGAATATAAGGATCAACTAATGAATCATCTTTAATTTTTCTAATTTTTAAAGGTTTGTGCAAACGAACAACCGCCATCTCTTCGTCTTCAAGATAAATAGCATTTGATGTATATTCAATAAAAGGAGAGGCATCAGATGCAATAAAAAATTCATTTTCACCTACACCTATCGCTAATGGGCTACCTAATCGTGCCACAACAATTTCATTCGGTTTTTTCTTGTCAAAAACACAAATAGCATAGGCTCCTACAACTTGGTTTAAGGCTACTTGAACTGCTTTCCCTAATTTTAAATTTTCTTTTTTCTGAACATCCTCAATAAGATTAGCCAAAACTTCTGTATCAGTATCAGAAGTAAAAGTATATCCTCTTTTTATTAATTCCTTTTTTAAGGGTTCATAATTTTCAATGATACCATTATGGATGATACAAAGATCTCCAGAATTAGACAAATGAGGATGGGAATTTACATCATTAGGAACTCCATGAGTAGCCCAACGAGTATGACCAATTCCAATTGTTCCGTTAGTAGAAATTTCTTTTAAAGATTTTTCTTCAAGGTCTGAAACTTTTCCTTTAGTCTTTGAAACTTTTAAATCAGTTCCATCATAAAGCATTACTCCAGCACTATCATATCCTCTATATTCTAATCGCTTTAATCCTTTTATCACTATAGGATAAGCTTCTCTATATCCAATATATCCAACAATTCCACACATAAATTTATAATGTTTTTAGTTAGTTAGGTTTTGTATAATAAATTTCTAATCGTAATCTTTTATCGTAATTTGGATCCGTATCAGGAATATTACTTCCGTATAAAATAGTTCCTAATGGGTTTAAAACACTCATCTGTGGGATGTATTTAGAGGTAAGTGTATTCAAAGAAGATGTTGTTGTAAAAGGCGATTTTAAATAATAATTTATTCCTGAAGTATTTATACTTTCTGTAACAACCAATCCTAATCTTACATTGGTAGAATCTTTAATGCTATTATAAGGTGTTCCATCACTATTAAGATAAGCTGTTTTGTCGCTGTTTTGAGTTGGACCATGCTTCACTAGCGTTCTTAAGTAATTGGTTATATTAACTTTATATTTTGTTCCTCTTTCATCATTTTTTTGATTCACAATTTTGGAATTGCCATCCATTAAAATACCTCCAAATATTGATTTATTAAATTTAGTGATAGAATTAGTACTATAATCTGTATAATAATCAACTAAAGGTCTTTTGTTGGTTAAATCATAAAGATAAATCCTATTTGGTTCTGGAGCGGAGGCTCCCAAATTTGTTTTGTCAATGTAGAATGTTAAATTAGCTTCATTAATCAACCAATTTTCATTTCTCATTTTTTGCAATTCAACATTTGATGCGTTATTTTTTTGACCTCCAAATAAATCAATCACAGCCATCGAACCATTCCCTCCTTTTAAATAGAGATTCCTGTCACCTGTAGACTGACTTGGCGGGGCATAATTTGGAAATGTGTTATCATTATTTAATAAATTAAAAGTATTTCCAGAAAGATTAATTGTTAATTCGTGTTTAACCCTATTTATTTGATCGGTTGTTGAAGCATCATCACTATATACTAATTTAATATATCCCGCAGAAAAATTCATCATGGCTAACGACCCTTGAGTTGGTGAATCTGCAGCATTTTCTGCTTTGAAATACAATCCTTTAAAATAATCTTGAAAAACACTATTGTTAAATAATTTTCCTGTATTATTAATTATGGCATTCATTATTTTAGTTTGAAAAAACGTTTTGTTTAAATTCAAAAACATTCCTGGTGCTTTTCTTGCAGCAACATCAGTATACCCTGGCGTAGTTGCATCAATTCTTTTATAAAATTGAATCTCACTTTCATTAAAAACAAATTCTTCATTTTGACTATTATCCGTTATTGGAGCATTGGATGCAGTGCGTTTATAAGCATTTGTATTATCATCATTTAATAATGTCGCTCCGTGATTTAAATCAGAGTCTGAATAATATTTTTGTGAATTTTGAAATGGATGTGAAGGATCGGGATCATAGCTTTCAATGGCTTCCGTTAATTCATATACGCTCAATTTAATTTTTGGAAGCGGTGTTCCCGAACTCACTTTTGGTTGTATAGAGTCGAGTGTATAAGTATTATAACCATTTGCATCGGTAGTAGTTGACTGTAAAGTAGCAAAATAAGGAACATATAGGTACACTGAATCCAAGACTACATTTGCATTATTAATAAATGTAGGATTGGCAGAAGCCAATGAAAGTTGTGTAACAAAACTAGCGGTTGTTTTTCCAAACGTAGGATTGTTGTAAACTCCTAATTGGTTAATAGGAAGATTATTTGTTTGAACAGGCCCTAATGTTTGATTATAAGCTAGAACATCTGAATAAGTATGATTTAATCCATAATGATTATCTCCAACTATTGAACCTCCAATTTCATTAATATCTCTATCGCAAGAAGCAATAAATACAATTAGAACACCAATGACAAATGATTTAAAAAAGAAATTAAATTTCATGCTTTATATAAATTGATTACAACATTTTTTTATAAAAAGAAGTGTATACTTGAGCAAACCCTTCTTTCGGAGCGAAAGGTAAAAAAGGTTTCCCTGAAGATTCTATAAATTTTGTTAAACTTGGAGAAAGATTTTCAGAAGCAATAATTACAGCATCCGAATGTTTAATTGAGGTTTTAATTAAATTCTCATAATTTGGCAACTCCAAATCTGCTATTGCTTCATGAGGAATTCCATCAAATTTAATTTTATTGATCATTTCAATATCTAAATTCCCTTCAAAAGACTGACTATAAACAGAACTTACAATTTTTGTTTCAGAAAACAATGCTTCATCTTTATAGTAATGCTTCATATAAACTGGAAGCATCGAAGCCATCCACCCATGAACATGAATAATATCAGGAACCCAATTCAGTTTTTTAACCGTTTCTACCACTCCTTTGGCAAAGAAAATAGCTCGCTCATCATTATCTGGATACAAAACACCATCTTCATCTGAAAAAGTTGCTTTTCTCTTAAAATATTCGTCATTATCAATAAAATAAACCTGAATTCTTTCTTTCGGAATGGAGGCAACCTTTATAATAAGTGGCATATCAACATCATTTACAACTAAATTCATTCCTGAAAGGCGAATCACTTCATGTAATTGATGTCTTCTTTCATTTATATTTCCATATCGAGGCATGAAAATTCTTATTTGTCCGCCTTGATCATTAATCATTTTTGGCACATCATACGACATTAGAGAAACTTCATTCTCCGCTAAATAAGGCACCACTTCAGATGATACGTACAATATCCTCTTGTCTTCCATCTTGTAATTATTTGTTTATTAGCTATAAAAAGCACGCAAAATTACAAAAATTTATGCAGATAATTACTAAAGTAGTAAGTTTGTACCCTATTTTAATGAAAACCACATGTACATTTTTAACAAAAAAGTAGATTTAAACGACTTCTTAAAGAACAATATCCGTGATAATACTTCCATTGGTTTTGTTCCAACTATGGGAGCACTGCATCAAGGACATCTTTCATTGTTAAAAAAATCTATTGAAAATAATATTACAACTGTGATTAGTATTTTTGTAAATCCAACCCAATTCAACAATGTTGAAGATTTAGAAAAATACCCTAGAACATTAGAAGATGATATTGAAAAAATAAAAACTGTTTGTGATAAAATTCTAATTTACGCTCCAACTGTGGAAGATATTTATGAAGGAAATCCCAAGTCACAACATTATAATTTTGATGGATTGGAAAATCAAATGGAAGGAAAATTTCGCTTCGGACATTTTGACGGAGTGGGAACAATTGTAAAACGTCTTTTTGAAATTGTAAAACCAACCCATGCCTATTTTGGAGAAAAAGATTTTCAACAATTGCAAATCGTAAAAAAACTTGTTGAAAAAGAAAAACTTCCTGTAACTATAGTAGGCTGCCCTATTTTTAGAGAAACGAGTGGTTTGGCGATGAGTTCTAGAAACGAACGTCTTTCCCAGAATGAAAAAGAAAAGGCTACTATTATTTTTAAAATACTAAATGAGGCTAAAATTCTTTTTGGCACGAAATCTGCTAAAGAGGTTTCGGATTTTGTTGCCAAATCATTTCAAAAACATCCTAGTTTTGAATTAGAATATTTTGAAATTGCCGATGAAGCAACTTTAATGACTTGCTTTAGAAAAAACAAAAACAAGAAATATCGCGCTTTTATAGCCGTTTTTCTTAACAAAATCAGATTGATTGATACTATTTCACTAAATTAATTTAACTTTGCCCCATGCAAATTCAAGTTGTAAAATCAAAAATTCATCGCGTTAAAGTAACTGGCGCAGATTTGAACTATATTGGTAGTATCACTATCGACGAAGCTTTAATGGATGCCTCTAATCTTATTGAAGGCGAAAAAGTTGCTATTGTCAATGTCAATAATGGAGAACGCCTTGAAACTTATGCCATCAAAGGAGCAAGAAATTCAGGTGAAATTACTCTTAATGGACCAGCAGCCAGAAAGGTGCACACTGGCGATATTATCATTATTATTTCTTATGCTACTTTAAATTTTGAAGAAGCTAAAACATTCAAACCTTGGCTCGTTTTTCCAAATGAAAAAGATAACTCTTTGAAATAACCTTTTGAAAAATCAAATCAGTAAATGGCTGTCTATTCTTATTCCTATCGTATTAGGAATAGGGATTATTGTATACCAATACAACAAATTTACTGAATCTCAAATCAATGAAATTATTGGCTATTTTAAAAATGCTGATTACTTTTATGTAGTTTTAGCAGTTTTTATAGGTTTCATTGGCAATGCATTACGTGCATATCGTTGGAAATACATGCTAGACCATTTGGGATATGAATCCAATTTTCAAAACAATTTTATGGCAGTAAATATTGGGTATTTACTAAATTTAACCGTGCCAAAATCAGGGGAAATCTCAAGAGCGGTGATTGTAAAAAAATACAACAATATTCCTTTTGATAAAGGTTTCGGAACTATTATAGCCGAAAGAATAATCGACATGTTGTTCCTATTGTTTTTTATGCTTTTAGCTGTTGTACTTCAATTTAAAATTGTAAAATCGTTTATTCTTGATAAAATGCCTTTGCACCTTATTGTGTTGCTTTCTGTTTTTGCAATTATAGGTTTTGCAGCATTTATTTTGATTTATAAATACTCTAAACTCAAAATTGTAGCTATTTTTAAAGAGAAAATTTCGGGTCTAAAAGAAGGCTTATTGAGCATAATTCACATGAAAGATAAATGGAATTATTTTTTTCAAACACTGCTTATTTGGCTTTCTTATATTGTAACTTATTATGTTGCCACAAAAGTAATTCCTGAAACTTCTGTCCTTTCTGTTGGAGCAATTGTTACCTGTTTTGTAGTGGGAAGTATTGCTATTGCATTCACAAATAGCGGTTTTGGTGCTTATCCCTTTCTAACCTCAAAAGTATTATTGTTTTACGCCATTGCAGAGCCAGCAGGAACAGCTTTTGGCTGGATTATTTGGACTTCTCAAATGCTCCTAGTATTAGTATTAGGATTGCTTTCATTTTTATTACTTCCTATCTTAAATAGAAAATAATTTGTTATATTGCTTGATTTTAGACAACATTTGAGTCACACAAAATCAAACTATTTATGAAAAAGATATTTCTATTAATCGTTATTGCAATTAGTTGCAATGGATATTCACAAAAAATAAAAGATAGTATTTTATCTAAAAAACTCGATAAATACAAACAATTAACCATTTCACTCCCTAAATCTTATACTAAAGAATCTAAAAAAACATACCCAATATTGCTTTTGTTAGATGGTGATTATCTATTCGATCCTTTCCAAGGAGCATTAAGTTATGGGAATTATTGGGATGATTTGCCAGAGGTGATTCTTGTAGGTCTTTCTAACAAAGATAATGAACGATATGAAAACTGTACTTATGACGAAGCGACAGGGCTACCTGAAGGAAAAGGGGAAAGTTTTTTTGAATTTATAGGAGGCGAATTAATGCCATATATCGAAACCAAATACCGAACCTCTAATTTTAAAATGGTGGCAGGACACGATGTAACCGCAGGATTCATGAATTTGTATTTATATAAAGACAATCCATTATTTAATGCCTATATTTCGTTAAGTCCAGAACTTCCTTTTGAAATGGAAACTCGTGTTGCAGAAAGACTTGCTGGTTTTAAACAAAATATTTTTTATTATGTTTCCTCAGGAGATGGTGACATTAAGAAAATGAGAACTAAAATCACGGCATTAGACGAAAGTATTAAAGCAATTAAAAACCCTAGTCTAAACTATAAGTATGATGATTTTAAAGGAGCTTCTCATTATTCATTAGTGCTCTACTCGATTCCAAGTGCTCTTTATCAATTTTTTGCTTCCTATCAACCTATAACAACAACCGAATTTCAAGAAAAAATTGTAACACTACCTTCTGGTTATGTGGACTATTTAAAAAACAAATACGATATCTTAGACAAAGCCTTAGGGGTTAAAATGAACATTAGAATTAACGATTTCAAAGCTATTGAAGCCGCTATTTTAAAAAATAAAGCCTATGCCGAATTTGAACAGTTAGCCCAACTTTCACACAAAATGTACCCAAAAACTATGCTTGGAGATTATCACATGGCTATGTATTATGAAAATACAGGCGACATTAAAAATGCGGTGAAATATTATCAAAGTGGGTTTCAATTACAGCCTATCGGTAGTTTAACAAAAGATATGATGTTGGCTAAAGCCGATGAACTTAGAGGTCAAATCAAAAAGAAATAATACTGCTCACAGAACTTAATTCAGCATAAATGGCCAAACTTAAAACTTCTTTCTTTTGTCAAAATTGTGGGTCTCAATATGCCAAATGGCAAGGTCAATGCAATGCCTGCAAAGAATGGAATACTATTGTCGAAGAGGTAATTCAAAAGGAAGAAAAAACGAGTTGGAAACCAACTTCGGAAATTAAAAAAGCTCCGAAACCTTTAAAAATTGCTGAAATAGATTCATCTCAAGAGGTGCGATTAGACACTTTAGATGGCGAATTGAATAGAGTGCTTGGTGGCGGTATTGTGCCTGGTTCCTTAATCCTTCTTGGGGGTGAACCTGGAATTGGAAAAAGTACTTTGCTACTTCAAATTTCACTAAAATTACCTTATAAAACCTTATATGTATCTGGCGAAGAAAGTCAGAAGCAAATAAAAATGCGTGCCGAAAGAATCACTTCAAAAGACGATAATTGCTACATTCTTACGGAAACTAAAACGCAAAATATCTTTCGCCAAATTCAGGAAATTGAACCTGAAATTGTAATTATTGATTCCATTCAAACATTGCATACGGATTATATCGAATCGACTGCTGGAAGCATTTCTCAAATTAGAGAATGTACCGCCGAATTAATAAAATTTGCTAAAGAAACCAATGTCCCTATGATTTTAATTGGACACATCACTAAAGACGGAACCATCGCCGGACCAAAGATTTTGGAACACATGGTCGACACCGTTTTACAATTTGAAGGCGATAGAAATCATGTGTATCGAATTCTGCGAAGTTTAAAAAATCGTTTTGGTTCTACCGCCGAACTTGGAATATATGAAATGCAAGGTTCGGGTTTGAGAGAAGTGTCTAATCCTTCTGAAATTTTACTTTCGCATCGGGAAGAAGAACTTTCAGGAACGGCTATTGCGTCCACTCTTGAAGGCATGCGTCCACTGATGATTGAAATCCAAGCGTTAGTATCCACTGCTGTTTATGGAACACCACAACGAAGTACCACGGGCTACAATGCCAAAAGATTAAACATGCTACTGGCGGTTTTAGAAAAACGAGCGGGTTTTAGATTAGGAACTAAAGACGTTTTCTTAAATGTTACCGGTGGAATCTCGGTTGATGACCCTGCTATTGATTTGGCTGTGGTAGCTTCCATCCTTTCATCAAATGAAGATATTGCTGTGGGTAAAGACGTTTGTTTTGCTGGCGAAGTCGGACTTTCAGGCGAAATTCGTCCTGTGAATCGAGTGGAACAACGCATTCAAGAAGCTGAAAAATTAGGATTTGCTACCATTTTTGTTTCCAAATACAATAAGATTTCTATTAAAAATTCGTTGATAAAAATAGTTTTAGTGTCTAAAATTGAAGAGGTTGTAGCGCATTTGTTTGGGTAATAAAATGATAGTGCATCTGTTATCTTAAAAAAACAACTCATCATGAAAACAAAAATTATCTTCTTAGTTGCCTCCATTTTTACATTAATTTCATGTTCAAAAGAAAAAGCTAATTATAGCAAGTTTGATTTATTCCCAGAAACCCATCAATGGAAACAATCGGATGCCAAAACATTTGATTTCACTATTGACAATGATTCACAATCGTATGACATTGTTTTTAAATTCAGTCATGTATTCGATTACCAATTCAATAGTGTTCCTATCAATTTTGTAATGGAAACCCCAGATGGCAAAAAAGAAAAGTTTACTATTGACTTACAGATTAAAGACAGCTCTGGCAAACAATTGGCAGATTGTTCAGGTGATGTATGCGATTTAACCATTGCCATAAAAGACAACATCAAACTTGCTAAAGGGAATTATAAAATAACGGCATCTAATAGTTTTAAAGGTCCCTATTTACCCAACGTTATTGGCGTTGGATTAGAAGTGAATGGTAAAAAATAAATGAGAACCAAAAAGCAAAAATTCTTTCTTTTTTTAAAGTTATTCCTTCTAGTAGTTGTACTTGGAGTAGTCATACTTTTCTTTTTTAGAAATTCACTTTTAGAAGAGGCCATTAGCAAAATTGACCACAAACTCAACCAAGATTACCATTGCCAATTTCATGTAAAAAGCGCCCAGTTTCAAGGGTTATCCGATTTGGAATTTGAAGAAATTACTTTAGTGCCTCAAAGGGCAGATACTTTGGTAAGCATTAAAAATCTGAAAACTTCGGTTAACTTCTGGCAGTTGTTTTTTGGAAATATCCAGTTAGGGAAACTCGAAATTAATAAAGGTTTTATTCAATTAGTAAAGAATAAAAACGGGCGTAATTTTGATGCTTTTCTCCACCATAAGAAAGAAGATAAAACCGACAACCAAATCAATTATGCCACGGTAGCCTATCGAATTTTATCCAAAACCTTGAACCTCGTTCCAACCAATATGAATGTAAAAGGATTTGCATTCAAAATGGACGATATGGGAAACAAAGTCGTTTTTGATTTCAAGCAATTGGAACTAGAAAACAAAAAATTAACCTCACTCATTACTGTCAAAGCAGATGATTTTACTCAAAACTGGAGCCTCTCTGGGTTTGCCGATCCAAGAGATAGAAAAGCCGATTTGACATTTTTCAATCCCAAAAAAGACAGTATTCGAATTCCTTATTTAGACAAAAAATTTCATTTAAAAACAAGTTTCAAAACCATTCATTTCAATTT
>CAIRMK010000551.1 GCA_903879645.1 uncultured Bacteroidota bacterium | reverse complement strand
TTTACCTTTGCACCATGATGGATAAAAAAGACATACGAACTATTTCTAAAGAAGAACTACGAGATTTTTTTATTGCCAATGGCGATAAGGCATTTCGTGGTAATCAAGTGTATGAATGGTTGTGGAGTAAAGGAGCACATAGTTTTGAAGATATGACCAATGTATCTAAGGAAACTCGTGCGATGCTCGAAGCTAATTTTGTTATCAATCATATCAAAGTAGATCAAATGCAACGCAGCGAAGATGGAACGGTTAAAAATGCCGTCCGTTTGCATGATGGATTAGTGGTGGAAAGTGTATTAATTCCAACCAATACTCGAACTACAGCTTGTGTTTCGTCTCAAGTAGGATGTAGTTTAGATTGTAATTTTTGTGCTACAGCCCGATTGAAGCGTATGCGAAATTTAGAACCCGGCGAAATTTACGACCAGGTAGTTGCCATCGATAATGAAAGTAAATTGTATCACAATCGTCCGCTTTCTAATATTGTTTTTATGGGAATGGGGGAGCCATTGATGAATTATAACAATGTTATCAAAGCCATTGATATGATCACTTCAGAGGAAGGTTTAGGAATGTCTCCCAAACGAATCACCGTTTCTACTTCCGGAATTCCAAAAATGATTAAAAAGATGGCGGATGATGATGTCAAATTCAAATTGGCGGTGTCCTTACATTCGGCTATTGACGATGTTCGGGCACGAATAATGCCGTTCAGTAAAAACTTTCCACTAGCCGATTTGAGAGAATCGTTAGAATATTGGTATCGAAAAACCAAAAGTAAAATCACTTATGAATATGTGGTTTGGGGAGGAATTAACGACACCCAAGAAGCCGTAGATGCTTTAGTGAAATTTTGCAAATATGTGCCGTGTAAGGTTAATTTAATTGAATACAATCCGATTGATGATGGCGAATTTCAGCAAGCATCCGACGAAGCCATCAATTTATATATTAGAGAATTAACTAAGCACAATATTGTGGCTAAAGTGCGACGAAGTAGAGGAAAAGATATAGATGCTGCTTGTGGTCAATTGGCAAATAAATCATAAAAGAAAAACGTCCTGACATTAATCAGGACGTTTTTCTTTTATTAAATAAATCAAATGAATTTAGAATGTATGACTTACAGCAGTTCCGCCATCTATTGAAACAGTATAAATATTGTCACAAGTACCTGTTCCATAATCAATATCAGCATAGTGATTTGTATTGCTGATATGAATTGTACCTTGTACTAATTTGTTTACTGGACAATTAGCGATATCAAATTTCAAAGGATTTGTAATGGTTAAATTGTGAGAGTTTCCATTAGGTTTAGTTGTTGTCCAATTTCCACTAACTAAATAAATATTATCTGCCATAGTCATTGTATCAAAACCTGCAATAAGTTCTCTTGTTCTAGTTCCTACTCTAGTATAAGTTCCTAAAGTTGGGAAAGTAACCGACATATTCATATCCATTACATAAACAGGGTGAGGTGTAGCATTGGCAGTTGTAGCTTGTACATTTCTCGTTATAGTTCTTATGCCTTGAACTAAAGCATCATTGTGGTAAAAATTATCAAAAGAATAATTAATTACATAAGAATGATCTGTAAAGTTAACGCTTCCGCTAGCAATAATTTTTCCTCTTAATACATTTCCATTTGGCATAGCACATCCTGTAGTTCCAAAATCTACTGTTCTTGTCCAAGTGTTTCCAGTAACAACAAGTGTTGATGTAGCACAAGCAGGTAAAACTGATTCTGAGGCAGCAGATGATTTTCCTGTTGCTGTTGTATTTTGTGCAAAATATTGTGATTCAACAACGTCTTCAACATCGCTCGATACCTGATCCATTTTTGCGTGAGTAGCAGCATCTGTAGCTGTAATACTTTGATCACTACTACTTTGGTTATCTTTCGAACAACTAACCGTGAACAAAGATAAAACTAATCCTAGAAATAAAATTTTTGTTTTCATATTTACTTTTTTTAATGGTTGTGACTTCTTTGACTACAATACTACAAAAAGGTTTAATCAGTTTGTAAATTATTTTTCAAATTGTTTGATTGTTGTATCTTTGAGCACTAATGAATATCACATCCCAAATAAAACAGCCCATTCAGAAGGAAATGGAACTTTTCGAAAAGAAGTTCTATGAATCCATGTCTTCGAAAGTAGCCTTATTGAATAGAATCACTTATTATATTGTGAATAGAAAAGGAAAGCAAATGCGACCTATGTTTGTTTTCTTAACGGCTAAAATGATTTCGGGAGGAACGGTTGAGGAACGAACGTATCGTGGCGCTTGCGTCATTGAGTTAATTCACACCGCAACCTTAGTGCATGATGATGTGGTTGATGATAGCAATCGCCGTCGCGGGTTTTTCTCCATCAATGCCCTTTGGAAAAATAAAATTGCTGTTTTAGTAGGCGATTATTTACTTTCTAAAGGATTGTTACTTTCTATAGATCACGGTGATTTTGATTTGCTTCGAATAATTTCTGTAGCTGTTCGCGAAATGAGTGAGGGTGAATTACTTCAAATTGAAAAAGCACGCCGATTAGACATTACAGAGGCTATTTATTATGAAATTATCCGTCAAAAAACGGCAACCTTGATTGCTGCCTGTTGTGCTCTTGGAGCCAAATCTGTTTCAGATGATGATGAGCAAGTAGAAACCATGCGTAAATTTGGAGAGTTAATAGGTATGGCTTTTCAAATTAAAGATGACTTATTTGATTATACGGATGAGGCTATAGGTAAACCAACAGGAATTGATATTAAAGAGCAAAAAATGACTTTGCCATTGATTTATGCTTTGAACAATTGTTCGGATAAAGAAAAGAGTTGGTGTATAAATTCTATCAAAAACCACAATAAAGATAAAAAACGCGTCAAAGAAGTAATCCAATTTGTAAAAGATAAAAATGGATTATTCTATGCCGAACAAAAAATGGTACAATTCCAACAAGAAGCACTCGCTTTGATCCAAAATTTTCCAAACTCAATTTATAAAGAAAGTTTAACCTTGATGGTTAACTACGTCATCGATAGAAAGAAATAATTAGGTATTTAGAAATCGTGACAATTTCTAAATAATAAATATCGAGATAATTCATTTGATTTCTACACATTTTAATTATTTTATTCCCTAATTAAATATTTTTTTTCAGTATTCATACAACCTTTTTGCAACTATAATCGTCTATGCTTATAGAAGTCTGTTTTTAATGTGACTAACTGAACAATAAAAAACTGAGTACTGAGTACTATTTATGAAAGTAATTAACTTACATCAAGAAGAGAAGGAATTAATCGAGCTGGCTGTCGAGAATAATCGGCACGCTCAACATAAGATTTATTCAAAGTTTTCTCCTAAAATGTTAAGTGTTTGTAGACAGTACATAAAAGATTTGCATCAGGCAGAAGACGTAATGATTACTGCTTTTATGAAAGTGTTTACGAATCTGAATAAATTCAAACACGAGGGAAGTTTTGAAGGTTGGATTAGACGAATTATGATAAACGAATGTATTTCCTTCCTCAGAGTTCACAAAAAAGTTAAGTTTATAGAAGAGGAAGATTATTTAGAAGAAACGTTTAATAATATAGAAAGTCAATTTTCTGTGGATGACATTCAAATTCTTATTGATAATTTACCTTATGGATATAAAATGGTGTTCAACCTTTATGCGATAGAAGGATATAAACACCAAGAAATTGCTGAATTGCTTACTATAAGCGAAGGAACATCAAAATCACAGTTGTCACATGCTCGAAAAGCATTACAGGACAATATAAATAAATTAAAAAATTATGAAAACGGAACCGAATAAATTAGAAACCCAAATAAAAGAGCAATTAAATACTCGTGAAATCCAACCTAGCAAATTGGCTTGGGATCGGTTGGATGCTATGTTGTCGGTTACTGAAGAAAAAAAAACTACACGTTCGCCTTTTCTTTCATTCCGATTTTTTGGAATTGCTGCAAGCGTTTTGGTTATAGTGTCGCTTGGTTTGTTTTTCTTCAATCAAAAAGAAACTGTTGTTAAATCAGAAAATAGTGTGGTAGTTAAAGAAGTTAATAACAGTAAAATCAATAACAATGACGATAGCAATATTAATAACAATAAAAATAGTTTAATTGTAAATCAAAAAGAAGTAGAAATCAAAAATCAAAAATCAACAATCAGTAATCAAAAATCAGTAATCAAAAATCATCTAAGAGTTTCAATCAAAACAATCAAAAAACATCGGTTAATTCGATAATCTATCAAAAACAAGAAGCTGTTGCTCAAAAAGACTTTCCAATTGTAACACCTCAAAAAGAAGTTATTTCAAAACCAAGTATAGTAAATGTAGACGAATTATTAGTATCGGTTAAAAAAACACCAGAATCGAATGTTAAATCTAAAGTAAAAGTTAATGCCAACAGTCTTTTATCTCAAGTCGATGGAGAATTAGATCAATCATTTAGAGATAGAGTTATTACCAAAATCAGTAAAAATTATAAAGAGGTGAAAGTGGCTTTGGCTACAAGAAATCAAGAATAACAAATCATTAATTATTTAATAAACTAGAAATCATGAGAAAATTTACAATTTACTTTGCACTATTAGTGTGCTTTTTTGTAAGCAAATTAACAGCACAAGATTTGAACAAAAAAGAGGAACAGTCTAAGCAAACTTTTGAAGTCAAAGCTAAAGCTATTGCAGAAAAGATAGAAAAAATAACCACAGAAGAAAAAGCAACTTTAAAAATAGATGTTGAAAAAGTAAATAATCAATTAGTTAAAGGAACTATTACTAAAGAACAAGCTGATGAAAAGAAGAAACAATTAGCTAAAGAAACTGCTACCACTATAGAAACTAGAATAGCGACTGTTCAAGAAGAATTGAAAGATTTAGTTCAAGCTAAAGTAGATGGAAAATTGGCTGAATATTCTAAAAATCATGAATTTTCATTTAAGTGGAAGTCTAGTAAGGATGGCATTCAAAGATCTGAAAAAAGAACTACTTCGGTACTTGTTTTAGCATTTGGCGCTAACAATCTTGTTACTAGTGGAGCTATATCCAATTCAAATTTTAAATACATTGGATCTTCTTTTTTAGAATGGGGAGTTTCATTGAATACACGAATTTTGAAAAATAACAATTTGTTGCATTTTAAATATGGTTTAACAGGTGTTTATAACACATTAAAACCGACAGAAAATCTTTATTTTATTGATAATAATGGCCAAACAATTTTGTCAACATCTCCAATTTCATCAAACACCAAAGACACTCATTTTAAAAATGTTTTTATAACAGTCCCTCTGTTTTTAGAATTTGATTTTTCTGAAAATAAAATCGATGAAAATGGAAGTAGAATTTTTCAAATTGAACGAGGATATAGATTTGGAATTGGAGGATTTATTGGGTATAATACAAACTCAAAACAATTTCTTTCTTATGAAGAAAATGGATATAGAATTGATGTAAGACAAAAAGGAAATTGGAATATTCCAGATTGGAATTATGGTTTAAGCGCATATTTAGGTTATAAACATAAAAGTGTATATGTTAAATACGATTTGAATCCAATGTTTAAAAATAATGTAATAAAACAAAATAATATTTCGTTAGGAGTTCGTTTCGATTGGAATTAAAAGATTTGTTAGGTTAGTTATATTTGAAGAGGCGCGATTTATCGCGTCTCTTTTTTATCCAAGCAATACCTTTCTAAAAAACAAGGTACAAATGAACATTAACACAGTTCATTTCAATATTTATATGGTACTTTTCAAAAAAAATATAGTTCATTTCATTATTTACAGGGTACAAAAGCATATTTCAGAGTACCTTTCTATGTTTACATGGTTCATTTCAATAAAAACAAGGTACTTTTCAATATTTCATGGTTCATTTCAATATTTCATGGTTCAGCCCAATGTTTTCAAGTGTTTTTAATTTTATACTATTGGAGTCCTGATCTATTTAAGGACTAGATGAGTTGTAATTTAGTCGACAAGGTTTTCTCTATGAATTAGTTTTTTATTTAAAAATTGGTAACTTTAAACCCTTAAATAGTAAACAATTTTAAACTAAAATTTTGATTACCAAAGAAACCATAGATAAAGTATACGAAGCGGCTCGAGTGGAAGAAGTCATTGGTGATTTTGTACAATTAAAGCGTGCCGGTAGTAATTTCAAAGGATTGAGTCCATTTTCTGATGAACGCTCACCTTCTTTTATGGTTTCACCTGCCAAGGGGATTTGGAAAGATTTTAGTTCTGGGAAAGGGGGAAATGCTATTGCTTTTATCATGGAACATTCTC
>CAIRMK010000550.1 GCA_903879645.1 uncultured Bacteroidota bacterium | reverse complement strand
CATTTCGAGAGCCTCAATGTGACACCTCAGCCACCGGAGTCAGTGTTTATATTTTCTCTGGATACTATTGGTCTAAGAATTGGGTTTTGAAGCTTCTCGGTACATTTTGGATATTACTGTTTCTAAAAAAATGCTTTTTTAAAACAATTAATAATACTGTGTTAAATTATGCGATTTAGAACTAAGAATATTATGTGGTGTTTTTAGTTTATTTCTTCCTTTTTATTTTAAGACTTTAGGTCTTTTTTTAATATATTTGTTTCAATTTTTTTACATTTCAAATTATTAAAGATATATGTCACTCCCAAAAATATGGCTTTCTTCTCCACACATGGGAGGAACTGAGCAAAATTATATAAAAGAGGCTTTCGATACTAATTGGGTAGCTCCATTAGGTCCCAATGTTACTGGTTTTGAACACGATTTAGAAAGTTATTTGGATCAAAATGTTTTTGTTGGCGCCTTAAGTTCTGGGACTGCTGCTATTCATTTGGGACTTATTTTATTGGACGTCAAAGCTGGTGACGAGGTAATTTGTCAAAGTATGACGTTTAGTGCATCTGCGAATCCGATTGTATATCAAGGTGCTACTCCTATTTTTGTTGATAGTGAAGCTGATACTTGGAATATTTGTCCCAACGCATTGGAAGACGCTATTAAAGATAGAATTTCAAAAGGGAAGAAACCTAAGGCTATCATTGCGGTTCATCTTTATGGAATGCCCTATAAAGTTGATGAAATAAGAAGTATCGCTGACGCCTATGAAATTCCCGTGCTAGAGGATAGTGCTGAAGCATTAGGGAGTAGTTATAAAAATCAAAAATGTGGTACTTTTGGAGATATTAGTGTTTTGTCTTTTAATGGTAATAAGATTATTACTACATCAGGAGGAGGTGCCCTTGTAGCAAGAACTGAAGCTGTAAAGGAGAAAGCCGTGTTTTTGGCCACACAAGCTAGAGACAATGCGCCTCATTATCAACATAGTGAAGTAGGCTATAATTATAGAATGAGCAATATTTGTGCAGGGATTGGCAGAGGTCAAATGGAGGTTTTGGATGACCATGTAGCTAAACGAAGAGCAAAGCATGATTTTTATGAAGGTCTTTTCAAAGATCATGAGTCGATTACTGTTTTGTCAGAAATTAGTTCTGATTATTTTTCAAATTATTGGCTTTCAGCTCTTATGATTGATGTAGAAAAAAAATCAGGTAAGACCAGCGAAGATTTGCGATTGTTATTGGAAAGAGAAAATATAGAAAGTAGGCCTTTATGGAAACCTATGCATTTACAGCCTGTTTTTGCTGATGCACCATATTATGGAGGAAACGTTTCTGAAAAATTATTTGAGCAAGGATTATGTCTTCCTTCTGGTTCAAACTTGTCAACAAGTGATATGGAAAGGATTAAAAAATGTTTAAATAACTTTTTAAAATTATATACGTATATCGCACTTTCCTTTTTAAGAATTTTATAATATATTTTTTCATTAATGTTTGAGCTTGCCCTGTACCGAACTTGTTCTGGTGCAGGGTTGACAACCGAAGGTTTTGATGTAATATTTCATTACTGTTTCCAGTTCTTAATAAAAATCACGTATCCT
>CAIRMK010000549.1 GCA_903879645.1 uncultured Bacteroidota bacterium | reverse complement strand
TAACCGTTTTATCCTTGTCGCTATTTTCATGTGCGAAGAAAGAAAATACAGCATCAATTGACGATTTAATCAAATCAAAAAACACCAAAGAACTTCAAGCAAAAAAAGTATTAATTCAAGCTGATTTGACAAAAATTGATGAAGCTTTAGCAACTTTAGATGTTAAAAAAGAAGAAGCTTTAGTTTCTATTCAAACTGTAAAAGATACGCTATTCAATCATTATCTTGAAGTACAAGGAAGCGTAAATACCAAAGAAAACATTTTAATTCAACCTGAATTTAGCGGAACTTTAACTTCTTTAAATGTAAAAGCGGGCAATCACGTTACTAAAGGTCAAATCCTTGGAGTAGTTGATGATGCTGGAATGAGCCAACAATTAGCCAATGCAGAAAACCAATATGCATTAGCAAAAACAACATTTGAAAGACAAAAAAATCTTTGGGATAAAAAAATTGGTTCTGAAATTCAATATCTTCAAGCGCAAACACAAATGGTTTCAGCTCAAAAAAGTGTAGCTCAAATAAAAGCACAATTGGCAAAAACTGTTATAAAAGCTCCTTTTACTGGAACAATTGATGAGGTTTATGTAGAAAAAGGGCAAGTGGTTTCGCCAAATGTTCAAGGTTTAATGCGAATAGTCAATTTAGGAAACATGTACATTTCAACAACAGTTCCAGAAACTTATATAGGAAAATTAAAAGTTGGAACCGAAGTAGATGTTTTCTTGACTTCATTAAATAAAACTTATAAAGGAAAAGTACGCCAAGTTGGAAATTTTATTAATCCAAGTAATCGAAGTTTCGGGATTGAAGTAAGTGTTCCAAATCCAGAAAATTTATTGCGTCCAAACCAAGTAGCCAAACTTAAAATTATTGATTATGTGAGTAAAAATGCTATTGTAGTCCCTACAAACGTTGTGCAAGAAGATGGTAAAGGCGACAAATTTGTATACATAGCAACACAAATTAATGGTAAAACTGGAACCGCTAAAAAAGTTGTAGTGAAAACAGGTAAATCATCAGATAATGTAACTGAAATAGTAAGTGGATTATCTGCAAAAGATATAATTGTAACAGAAGGCGTGAATACCATTTCTGAAGGAATGAAGCTTAACTTCTAAAATCAAATATTAGATTTAAAATCAAATTTAATATCTAAAATCTAAAATTTATATGAGTCACAAAAATAAAGAATTTAGTATATCAAGTTGGGCTGTAGACAACCGTGTTACAGTTTACATCTTGACGTTATTAATTGTTGTAACTGGTATCATTGCCTATGTTACTATGCCACGTGAAGATTTCCCAGAAATTATTGAAAACAAAGTTTATATTTCTTCTGTTTTTCCTGGAAATTCTGCAGAGGATGTGGAAAAATTGATTGTCAAACCACTTGAGAAAGAGTTTAAAAATATTTCTGGAGTTGAAAAAATTTCTTCAAGTTCATTTCAGGATTATGGAATGATTGTAGTTGAATTTTCAGATAAAGTTACAATCGATGCCGCTAAAACAAAAATCAAAGATAAAGTTGATATTGTAAAAGCCGACACCGACTGGCCAAATCTAGACAACGGAAGTAAAGTAGAACCTAGTGTTTTCGAATTAAATATTTCTGAAGAAGTGCCAATCTTAAATATTAACCTACAAGGGAATTACACTACTCAACAACTCAAAAAATACGGAAAATTGCTTCAAGATGATATTGAAGAAATCCCTGAAGTTAAAAAAGTTGATATTCTTGGTGTAGATGATAAAGAGGTTGAAATTGCGGTAGATATTTTTAAAATGACAGCCGCGCAAGTAACCTTTGATGACATTCAAAATGCCATTAAATATGAAAACATGACGCTTTCTGGAGGTAATTTAATTTCTCAAGGTTCTAGAAATAATATTAGAATTGTAGGCGAAATTAAAGACCCGAAAGAACTTGAAAATGTAATTGTAAAATCCTATGGAGGTACTGTTTATCTAAAGGATATTGCCAAAGTAAGTTTTAAAGAAAAAGAAAAAACTACCTATGCACGAGAAAAAGGCACTGAAGTAGTGATGCTTAACGTTAAAAAACGTTCCAATCAAAATATGATTTCGGCAATTGAGCAAGTGAAAGAAAAAATAGAAAAGGCCAAAACCTCTTATTTGCCCTCAAACTTAAAAATGGAATATACGAGCGACCAATCATCTCGTGTAGAACATCAGGTTAATGAACTCTCAAATCACATTATTTTTGGAATTATACTAGTAATGATTGTGTTGATGTTTACCATGGGTTTACGAAACTCCTTGTTTGTTGGAGCTGCTATTCCGTTATCGATGTTAATGGCATTTACCATTCTTTCGGCATTTGGATTGACCTTAAATACAATGGTTTTATTCGGATTAGTAATGGGATTAGGAATGTTGGTGGACGACGGAATTGTTGTAGTTGACAATGTTTTTGCCAATATGAAAAAAGGAATGACACGAATTCAAGCTTCCAAAGTTGGTATTGGTGAAATTGCTTGGCCAGTAATCTCTTCAACGGCTACAACTTTAATGGCTTTCTTACCATTCGCTTTATGGCCAGGAACCATGGGTAAATTTATGAAATATTTTCCTATAACATTAACAGTAACATTAACCGCGTCGTTATTTGTGGCAATGGTTGTAAATGCTGCCATGACAGGAGGTTCAATGGATATTGAAGATAAAAATGTTTCCAAAAAATCTGCAAAAAGATATTCTATCATTTTTACAATAATTGCAGTAATTTTTGTAGTACTTGGAAACATATATGATTCAAAATTGGCTAGAGCTATTGGTCACATTGCTATAATTTCATTAGGGTTAATGTGGTTATACAAAGTTAAATTATACCAATGGACACAAGATTTTCAACATAGTTTTTTCCCAAGAATGGAAGAAAAGTACAAAACTTTTTTAGCTAAAATTCTAACCGGAAAAAGAGCTTGGATTGCACTTGGAACTATAATTGGAATGTTATTTTTCTCTTTCATTCTATTAGGTATTTTCCCAAGAAAAGTGTTATTCTTCCCCAATAATATCCCAAGACAAGTAATCACTTATATTGAATACCCACAAGGAACTGATATTAAAAAAACAAATACAGCAACACTTTTCGTAGAAAAACAAGTTATTTCTATTTTGAACAAATATGTTGATCCAAAAACTAAAGAAAACTTCCTAGCAGAATCTATCGTTTCTCAAGTAGGTGTTGGTGCAGGAAACCCAAATGTAGATGCAGGTTCCGCATCTGAAACGCCTTATAAAGGAAAAGTAACAGTTAATTTCTCCGAATTCAAATTCAGAAGAGGAATCAATACCGAAGATGTTTTAGAGGAAATCAGAAATAAAGTAAAAGGTATTGCAGGAGCAAAAGTAACGGTTGAAAAAGATGCCAATGGACCACCAGCAGGATATCCAATCAGTATTCAACTTACAGGAACCGATTATAATAGCATGCTAAAAGAAGCAGATAAAATGATTGCTTTTATAGATTCTAAAAACATTCCTGGAATTGAACGATTAAATGTTGATGTAAATAAAGAAAGCCCTGAACTAGAGGTAAAAGTTGATAGAGTTAATGCAGGTAGTTTAGGAATTTCTACAGGTCAACTTGGATTCAATTTGCGTCGTTCAGTTTACGGTCAAGAAATCTCTACTTATAAAGAAGGGAATGACGATTACAACATCACTATGCGTATGCAAGATGACCAACGTAAGAATGAAAACATTTTGTTCAATCAATCGTTAACGTTTAGAAATATAAATAATGGTCAGATGGTTCAAGTTCCTATATCTGCTGTTTCTAAAACAGAGAAAACAACTACTTACAACCAAATCAAGAGAAAGAACCAAAAACGAATAATGACTATTTATTCAAATGTTTTAACAGGTTTTAATGGTGATGCTATTACAAAACAAATTCAAACCGAATTAAAAAGTTATGAATTGCCAAAAGGAACCACCTATTCATTCTCTGGAGTTCAAGAAGAACAAGGAAAAAATCAAAGCTTCTTGCTGTATGCGCTATTCCTAGCTTTGGCAGGAATTACTATAATCATCGTATTACAGTTTAATTCAGTGTCTAAAACTATGGTAATTTTATTTACTGTAATATTAAGTTTTAGCGGTGTCTTCTACGGATATGTTATTGCCAATATGGATTTTGTTATTTTAATGACCATGATGGGAATCATATCACTAGCTGGAATTGTGGTGAAGAACGGAATCGTATTAATGGACTTCTTCGTATTATTATTAGATAAAAAAGTAGAAGATAAACATCTAGAAAGTCACGATGATTTATCATTAGAAGAAATAAAAGAGGTAATTATTGAATCTGGAAAATCAAGACTTCGTCCTGTATTGTTAACGGCTTTAACTGCTGTATTAGGATTAATTCCATTGGCAATTGGTTTAAACTTTGACTTCTTCTCGTTAATTACCGACTTGAATCCACACTTATTTATGGGTGGAGACAATGTAATCTTTTGGGGGCCATTAGCATGGACCATCATCTTCGGATTAACTTATGCCACGGTTTTAACTTTAGTCATGGTACCTGTAATGTTCTACTTGGTAAAACGAACCAAATACAACTTGCGAGACAGAAGAAAAGCAAGACTAGTTACACCCGAATAATTTAATTGTTGGTTAATCAAAAGAAGCCGTTTCAAAATTTGAAACGGCTTCTTTATTATAGATAATTATTTGTAATAGACGGAAGCTCTTTTGTAATAGACGGAAACTCTACCTTGACTTAAGGAAACTAATTTGCAACACACGGAAGTTCGAGCTTAATACACGGAAACTAATTTACAACACACGGAAGCTCTAACTTAATACACCGAAGCTCATTTGTAACCTACGGAAACTAATTTGCAACACGCAGAAGTTCTAGCTTAATACACGGAAGCTCATTTGTAATAGGCGGAATCCCCATAAAACAAAAAAAACTGCCAATCTCTCGAAAGGCAGTTTTAAAATTTAAATTAAGTCAAATAAGATGATTACTTCAAAAGTGAATCAAATAAAGTTTCAAGTCTTGCTTCAGATGGTCTTGCTGCATCCGAATCAACCACTTTCCCCGCTGGATCAATCAATATAAATCTAGGGATTGTATTAATTCCGAAAGTAGTAATAAAATTTAAAATACCCGCTTTCTCACCAAACAATTGAACTCCTCCTAAAGATTTGTCTTTTACAAATATTTTCCATTTTTCAAAATCTTTTTCAGCATCAATAGAAAGACTCACAAAAGTGATGTTTTTTCCCTTATATTTTTCTTCAATTTTTTGTAAAAATGGAATCTCTCCTCTACAGGGTCCGCACCAAGTTGCCCAAACATCAATATATACATATTTCCCTTTAAAATCTTCCAATTTAGTTTTTCCACCAGCATAATTAGTACATTCAAATGATGGCGATTGCGAATTATTAAGTTTAAGTTGTTTTTGTTTTTGCTCAAACATTTGAGTCATTTGCATTGTTTCCATCTCCATTCCTTTCTTTTGCAAAGCAATAAAACTAGAATCAAGTTTAGATTTTTCTAATTTTGTGGCAGCAGCCGCTTGTCTTTCATCCATAGCTTTCTTAAAAGCTTCTGGTGTTAAACCCAACAATTCATCAAAATTGAAAGCGCCTTCAGTCAATACTTTCTGTGCCAAATAATTATTTTCGTTTGCTCCTTTACCACTATAAACAATGGATTCATCAAATTTTTTGGCATCCATTTTTAGACTTAAATTATACCCATTTTTCAAAAATAATTCGGTATATTCTTTTCCATCATAAAGTTGATACATTCCTTCTTTCACATCAAAGGACGCACTGAAATGACCATTCCCTTCTACTTTCATCTCTTTTACAATAACAGCATTGTCTTTAATAAAAAGCACATCTCCATTTCTGTTGGCAATATCTGCCTGAAACTTAATCACATTATCTTGTCCAACGCTGATATTAGCAAATACAAGAGCAAATAAAAAAAGTCCTAATTTTTTCATATTATAAATTTTAGTTTAATAAAACCAAAAGTAATTAAATTTATTTACCCTCTATTACTCATTAAGAAAATATTTCATGCTTATTTCAGTTGAAGTTTTTTACTTTTGCACCCGAGACCGAAGGTCGAATTGTTATTTATAAAAAAATTTTATTCCAAATGTATAGAAGTCATAATTGTGGCGAGTTAAACGCCTCACATATTAATCAAGAGGTAACACTTGCGGGTTGGGTACAAAAATCAAGAGATAAAGGATTCATGAATTGGGTCGACTTACGCGACCGCTATGGAATTACACAATTATTATTTGACGAAAGTCGTTCAGAAAAAACAGTTTTCGAATTAGCAAAAACCCTTGGAAGAGAATTTGTAGTCCAAGTAAAAGGAACTGTTATTGAGCGTGAAGCCAAAAACAAAAATATTCCAACAGGAGAAATTGAAATTCTAGTTACCAAAATGACTATTCTAAATGCTTCATTAACTCCCCCTTTTACTATTGAAGATGAAACTGATGGTGGTGAAGACATAAGAATGAAATATCGTTATTTAGATATTCGTAGAAACCCAGTTAAAAATAGTTTATTATTTCGTCATAAAGTAGCACAAGCTGTTAGAAATTATCTTTCTGATTTGGATTTTTGTGAAGTGGAAACGCCCTACTTAATCAAATCAACTCCAGAAGGAGCAAGAGATTTTGTAGTTCCAAGTCGAATGAACGAAGGTCAGTTTTATGCCTTACCACAATCCCCACAAACCTTCAAACAACTTTTGATGGTGGGTGGAATGGATAAATATTTTCAAATTGTAAAATGCTTTCGTGACGAAGATTTGCGTGCCGATAGACAACCTGAGTTTACACAAATTGATTGCGAAATGGCATTTGTAGAACAAGAGGATATTTTAAATGTATTTGAAGGATTAACACGCCATTTATTAAAAGAAATCAAAGGCATTGAAGTAGAAAAATTCCCAAGAATGACCTACGACCATGCAATGAAAACCTATGGAAATGACAAACCAGATATCCGATTCGGAATGGAATTTGGAGAATTAAATGAAGTTGCCAAAAGTAAAGATTTTCCCGTTTTTAATGC
>CAIRMK010000548.1 GCA_903879645.1 uncultured Bacteroidota bacterium | reverse complement strand
GGCTTTTCAATGCTATTAGCTAGTGGTATTATAATAGAACCGCAATTAATTTGTTCGTCTTTATTAAGAGGGCAACTTTCGGATATGTGGTTGTATTGGTGCGCAGCTATTGGTTCTGCTTTCAGCGTTTCATTTTTTGCTCATTTATGGAGAAAAGTTCCCGTAAAAACCGAAAATGAGTTTTTGTTTTTTAGATATTCTGGAACAGGAGCCAAAACACTCCATAATTTTAGGAGTTTGTATTTAGGCTTGTTTGTCGTTCCATTTATTATCAGTTTTAGTCTATTGGCTTTCAGTAAAATTTTCTGTTTTATTGTTGGAATAGAAATCAATTTGGCAATAGTACTATTGACTTTTCTTGTTATACTTCTAACGTTCTTCAATAGTTTGAGGCAACGTTTAAAATTAGATTTTGTTTTATTTATAATTTTTATAGTATTGTTTCTAATAATCTTGGTTAGCTTATTTTTAAACACTGGTGGATTATTACATTTAGCAACTACAGTAGAATCTTCAAAAAACAATTTCGATATTATTCCTTCTATGGGTTCTAAAACTTTTAATGCTTTTATTGTTTTTGTATTAGTGCAATGGTGGTCGGCTTCTTTATTAGATTATCCAGATATGAATGGACAAAAATTGATGGCAACCGATACCAGTAAAGACTTACTGAAAAGCGTTTTTATTCCTTCCTTATCTATAGTCCTTTTTAGGGTATTACTGTTTACTTTACCTTTTATGGCTGTTTGTTATGGTTATGCTAATGGCACGAATGATAGCGAATTGGCTTTTACTTCCTTATTTGTAAAAGTATTGCCTTCTTGGATGTTATTTTTGGTAGTTGTAGTATTTATGATTCCTTTTCTTTCGTTTGTTCAAAACACACAAAATTGGGGTGGTTCTTTGTTAATTGAGAACTTTTACAAACATACTATCAACCCAAATCTGAGTGATGCTAAAGCAAAGAAGTTCGGAATAATAGCTATGATTTATATCATTATAGTATCTGGGGGTATAGCCATCTATGCCGAGTCATTAGTGGGAATTACTAAATATTTGTTTGCTATAACAGCAGGAGTAGGGCCAGTGTTTATGTTACGATGGTACTGGTGGCGCATCAATGCTTGGTCACAGTTATCGGCAATGCTAGCCGCTTTAATTTCCCCACCAGTTTTGGATTGGTTTTATGATAACAATAAAGCATTTCATCAATTACTTGTTAGCTTAGAACAGAATTTTAATATCGATTATTATCCCATTAAAATCATCATTTTAACCATTGCTGTTTGTTTTACTTGGCTGTTGGTTACTTTTTGTACTGCTCCAACGGAAGCTAAAGTTTTACAAACCTTTGCCACAACCATAAAACCTGGTGGCTTTTGGAAACCATTTAACAATAGTGGAAAAACTTTTTCTAAACTAAGATTAATGGCATGGCTACTTCAAACCGTAAATGGTTTTCTATTGTATTTTATCTTTTGGAATTTCTTAATAGGACGCTATGTTCTATTTATTGGATTACTGCTTTTGTTTGTTTTGGGTTTCTTTGTTTCTTATAAGCTTATTGATAAAGCTAATGCCAATTATGATTTAGAGTTGGAAAAAGAGATATAAAAAAGTAAAATATTTATTTACATAATTTATTTACCAAAATATACGTAAATTAAATTATACCAAACTCTTTTGGATTCATCAAAACACTTTTTTTGATTTTTATTATTATTTTGATTGACCGTTACAATTCTAAAAATTATAATTATTAAAAAAAATGTATATTTGTTAAACCCTTGTAGTAGTAATATATTGAAATTTTTTAATGAGAAATCAACATTTCCCTTTTAATTCCTTTAGTCTTTTAGAATTAAAAAGCCAATTGGAGGCAAAATTACGCTTTCCAATTTCTGGCAAACCGGATTGTGCCAAACTAAGTGATATTCTTTTAATAGAGGGTTTTGGAAGTATTTCTGTAACTACCTTATACCGATTGTTTATTAATTATAATGGTCTAATTCCTTACCGGCACACCATTACTGTTTTAGTGCAATATATTGGGTATTCCTCTTGGGAAAATTACTTTGAGGTAATCAATAACGAACATGAATTCAATTTCAAAATAATCAACAAACAAAACAATACTAATGGTTTGCTCTATCATTGTATAGAGCAGGAAGCCAACAAACCTTTATTTGCTTATTTTGAAAGTCTTGCCGAAAAAGATTATGAATACCAATTTAAAATGGGTTTGGATGTTTTTGATTGTCTGATGAAAGTTAATAATCCTCGCCCTTTTTTTTCTACGTTTATCCATAACGATTTTGTGAAAAATTATGTTTTAGAATTTTTATACGACCCAGCTTCTCGTATCAAAGATTATAATTATGCTTATGAGCTTTATCCAAATACTCTAAAACCAAGTTATAACGAAACCGAATTGCAAGACTTTGTGTTTTCCAAATCCGTATTATTTCGGTATTATTTTCTTTCTGGTCAGATGAACAAAGCTATCAACATTGGTAAAAAATTGTACGACCAAAAAACATTTGACAAAAAAGACTTGGAACCTCTTTTTATATATCCAAAAATGAGGTATAGTGCATACAAAATATGGTATCTCATTTTATCCGACAAATCCAAAACTGATATAGAAGAATATGTTCTGAAACTATTAGAATATGCCAAAAATGTACATACTAGTATCGACCCGCAACATGTCAAAATGGTATTTCATTGCATAGCTGAAACTATGTATTTTGCTGCTATAGATAACAAATACTTTTTACTTCTAAAAAACATCTTCAAAGAAGAGTACAACATGTTACCAGAAAAACTCTTTGACAAATCTCTTAAGAACACCCTACCTTACTTTGAGCCGAATGGCTTGCTCTATTATCGTCCTTTACAATAAAGTTGAACTAAGTTGAACTTTTTTAACTTCTAGAATAACTATAGATTTGCTTAATTTTTAATTTTAATAGCGAATGAAAAAAAGTTATCTCTTATTAGTTTTGTGTTTTCCCTTTTGTACATTCTCCCAACAGAATATGTTGACTTCAGGCTCGGATGCTTCCAATGCTGATGGCTCCATAAGCTATTCTATTGGTCAAATTGATTACATAGCTTCAAATAATGCTTCAACCTTCATCAATCAAGGCCTACAACAACCTTTTGAGATAGTAACCCTTTCAGGTAATGAAATAAAAGACATACAAATTAGCGCACAGGTTTATCCTAATCCATCTGTAAATCATCTTATCATTTCGCTTCAAAATTATGATTATGAAAATCTATCCTATAGACTTTTTGATATAAGAGGTAGAGAAATTATTGGAGGTAAAATAGCTAATTCAGAGACTATAGTGAATATGCAACCTTATGCATCGGCAGCTTACATTTTAAAATTAGTAGATAATAATAAAGAAATAAAAACATTCAAAATATTAAAAAAGGAATAACATGAAAAGAATAATTACACGTGCAATTCTATTGTTGACATTTGGTTATGCAATGGCACAAAGTCCTCAGAAAATGTCTTTTCAGGCAGTTGTACGAAATAATACTAATACACTCTTATCCAATCAGCCAGTAGGTTTAAAAATGAGTATCCTTCAAGGCTCAGCTACTGGAGCAGTAATATATTCTGAAACTCAAACAGCTACTACTAACGCTAATGGATTAGTCACTATTCAAATAGGAGGAGGTACAACTCTTTCAGGAGATTTTGCATCAATAGCTTGGGCAAATGGTCCTTATTTTATTCAAACAGAAACGGATGTAAACGGAGGAACCAACTATACTTTAACTTCAACTACGCAATTATTAAGTGTACCTTATGCACTTTATGCACAAACATCAGGAAGTTCTATCCCTGGTCCGCAAGGGCCAATTGGTTTAACAGGACCTGCAGGTAGTAATGGAATAAACGGAGTTAATGGAGCTAATGGTTCACAAGGACCTCAAGGAATTTCGGGCATTAACGGAACCAATGGTCTTTCTGCCTATCAAATATGGTTAAATGCAGGAAATACAGGAACAGAAGCTCAGTTTTTAAATTCACTACAGGGACAAACAGGACCTCAAGGCCCTATCGGATTAACTGGAGCAACTGGTCCTGCAGGTGCTAATGGAACAAATGGAATTGATGGTGCAACTGGACTACAAGGTCCTCAAGGTATTCAAGGAATAAAAGGAGATACTGGATTAACAGGAGCAACGGGTCCTCAGGGTTCTATTGGATTAATAGGTCCTGCAGGTGCTAACGGAACAAATGGTAGTGATGGAGCAACAGGACCAGAAGGTCCCCAAGGAATTCAAGGAATAAAAGGAGATACAGGATTAACAGGTGCAACAGGACCACAAGGAGCACAAGGTCCAATTGGTTTAACAGGTGCTAATGGAACAAATGGTAGTGATGGAGCTATTGGACCGCAAGGTCCTCAAGGGATTAAAGGCGACACTGGTTTGACAGGTACTCAAGGTCCTATGGGATTAACAGGTCCTGCAGGTGCTAATGGAATAAATGGTAGTGATGGACTAACTGGACCACAAGGCCCTCAAGGTATTCAAGGAATAAAAGGTGATACAGGATTAACAGGTCCTGCAGGTGCTAATGGAACAAATGGAATTGATGGTGCAACTGGACTACAAGGTCCTCAAGGTATTCAAGGAATAAAAGGAGATACTGGATTAACAGGAGCAACGGGTCCTCAGGG
>CAIRMK010000547.1 GCA_903879645.1 uncultured Bacteroidota bacterium | reverse complement strand
TTCCTTTGGGATTCGAAATTTTGAAACGTTAGATAAAGGACTTGCTGAAATACTACGAGTATTGAAACCTAACGGGATTTTCGTGATTTTAGAAACTTCGGTTCCTGAGAAAGCACCATTTAAACAAGGGTATCGTTTTTATACTAAAAATATTTTACCTATCATTGGAAAACTTTTCTCAAAAGATAATGTGGCCTATGGATATTTATCGGAATCGGCTGCTTTTTTTCCTTATGGTGAAAAGTTAAACAATATTTTGAAAAAAATTGGGTTTATAGATGTAGTAGCTTTACCACAAACATTTGGTGTTGCTACCATTTACTCAGCATCAAAAAAATAATACGGAGTTATTCCGAAATAAATATGAAGAAACTAATTTATATTTTACTACTGCTTTTAGGATTGTTGAGTCATTCGCAAACCAAAGGAATATTTTCAAAAGACCCAATTATTAATTTAGAAAACTTTGACAAGCAACGTGTGTATTGGGGTTATTTTTTAGGATTTAATACGTATGACTTTAAATTTGATTACATCAAACCGCCCGGCACAGACATTCTAGTAACAACAAGTTCTGGATTTAATGTGGGAGTAGTAGGAGACTTACGATTACAAGAATATATTAACTTGCGATTTGAACCAGGCCTATATTATGCCCAAAGAAATCTTGTATATTCTGGTTTTACTAAACCATTAGATGCTAATAGAGAAGTTCGTTCCACTTATTTAGATTTTCCGCTTTTGTTGAAATTCTCTTCTAAAAGAGTGGGAAATATTCGACCGTACCTTGTAGGCGGTGTTTCTGCTACGCTAAATCTAGCAAGTAATTCAAAATCCATAGACGATAACTATCAACAACGTTTTAGAGTAAAACCTTGGACACAAAATTATGAACTAGGATTTGGAGTTGATTTATATTTAGAATATTTTAAATTTTCACCTTCGATCAGAGGCGTTTTTGGAATGAATGATGAATTAATTAGAGACAACAATCCTGACAGTCCTTGGACCGGAAATATCCAATCTATGAAATCTAGAGGTGTTTTTGTAAACTTTACATTTCATTAAAAACTACGCTTAAACTCGCTTAAGAAAATTGCGGTTGCGGTAGCTACATTTAAACTTTCTGTTTGCTGTAAATGACCAAATCGAGGAATTGCTAATTTGTTTGTGACCAACTTTTCTAATTTTTCAGAGATTCCATTGGCTTCATTACCCAAAATAAGAACACCTTCCTTTGGAAGATTTTCGTTATACACATTCTTTCCATCCATAAAAGTTCCAAAAACAGGAAGGTTAATTTTAGTAATATAATTTTCCAAATCCAAATAAGAAATAGTCACTCTTGAAATGGAACCCATAGTGGCTTGGACTACTTTTGGGTTATAAACATCTACCGTTTCTTCGCTACAAATTATTTGTTCAACACCAAACCAGTCGCATAGTCTAATGATAGTTCCTAAATTCCCTGGATCCCTAATGTCATCTAAAGCTACAATTAATCCGCTATCACTTGTGCTTTTTTTATTCGGAATTTGAAATAAAGCCAAACAATTGTTGGGCGTTGAAAGACAAGAAAATTTTTTTAAATCAGATTCAGAAATCAGTTCTTTTTTAGAGGGAGCTATAGTATCAAAAATAGATTCTGTTACAAACAATTGTTCTAGTACAAAGTTAGAATTTACAAGCTCTTGAATAACTTTTACTCCTTCAGCAATAAACAATTGATGAATTTGTCGGTATTTTTTTTGTTGTAAACTAGTAATTAGCTTTATTTGGTTTTTACTAACCATAAAAAAATGTACTTTTGAATTAAATTTCGCATCCATTGAAAAAACGCATTACAAAAATATCATTATTTATTTTAATAGGGCTAATAATTGTAGCTTGTAATACAACAAAACGTGTTCCTAATGGAAAGCGCCTATTAATGAAAAATGAAATTTCTATTGATGACAAAAATATAACGGATGAAAATGTTTTTTTTCAATTGTATCAAAAACCAAATAGTTCTATTCTTGGTTATCGATTGCGATTAAATTTATTCAATTTAGCAAAGAAAAATTCAGACACATCTTATGCAAAATGGTTGAATAGAAATCCCAAAAGACATAAAGATTTAGCCAAACTATTATCTGAAAAACAAGTACAGCGATTAGGAAAATCATTCTTAGTTTCTGGCTGGAGTGATTTTTTAATAAAAACAGGAGAAGCTCCTGTTCTTTTTGATTCAATCAGCGCTAAAAAATCTTTAAAAAGATTAGAATCCTATTATTACAACAAGGGTTTTTTTGATGTAAAAGCCAATTACACCAATGATAATAAGGTAGTTAAAAAAACTTTCTTAAAATACAAAGTCGACCTTAAGAAACCATATATATTAGATAGTTTATCTACTGTTATTAATTCTCCTGCTTTAGATTCGCTCTACCAAATTAAAAAAAACAATTCTTTCCTTAAAAAGAACAAGCAGTATGATACCGAAAATTTCAATAATGAAAGAAATAGAATAACGGCTGATTTTAGAAATAATGGTGCCTATCTTTTCCAACAAAATTATATTACTTATAGTCTTGACACTATTAATACTTTCAAAAAAGTGAATGTTAAATTAATTATTAAAGACTTTTCCTATAGAGAAAATGATAGTTCAAAAACAGCTCCTTTCAAACTCTATAGAATTAATAAGATTAATATTTACACCGACAATACTAACACCAAAAACGAAACAAAAATAAAGGATAGTGTAAACTATAAAGACTTTACACTTTATAGCGAAAAAAAATTAAAATACCGCCCAAAAGCAATTACGGATGCCGTATTTATAACTAAAGGAAGTTTTTTTTCCGACAATAACACAACACTTACAACTAGGTATTTAAGCAATCTAAAAGTTTTTAATTATCCAACGATACAATATAAACTAGATCCAAAAGACCCTAATGCTCTAATTGCAAATGTTTTTTTAACACCTAGAAAAAAATACACCTTTAATCCATCTGTAGATTTTACCCATTCCAATATTCAAGATTTTGGTATTTCAGGAAGTACCTCCTTAGGAATCAGAAATGTTTTTAACGGCGCTGAAACATTTGAAATTGGTTTTAGAGGAAATGTGGGTGCCTCAAAAGACTTGGCTAATCCTAATAATAATTTCTTTAACATTTCTGAAATTGGTGTAGATGCAAAATTAAATTTTCCAAGATTCTTTTTCCCTTTCAACACCGATAAAATAATTCCAAAAAGCATGATCCCGTCAACAACTATAAGTGTTGGTTTTGCAAAACAAAGGAATATAGGATTAGATAAACAAAACTTTACTAGTGCATTTTCATACAACTGGACCCCCAAAAAAAATACTAATTTTAGATATGACATTTTAAATATTCAGTTTGTAAAAAATCTGAACACTGGAAATTACTTTAATATTTATCAATCTTCCTATAATGCATTAAGTGCTCTAGCTACAAATTATAATTTCGACCCTACTCAATTCACAAATGGACAGCTAACAATTGAAAGTGGAACAAACGCTTTCTTAAATGCAGTTTTAGGAAACAACCCTACTATAAGTCCTACTGACCAAGATTTAAAAGCCATAAGAAGTATACAAGAACGTAAACAAAGACTAACAGAGAACAACTTGATTTTTGCTTCAAGTTTAAGTTATTCAAAAACCACTAAAAAAGATTTGTATGACAATTCGTTTCATACGTATAAAGCAAAATTTGAGTCGGCAGGAAACTTACTTTCATTACTAGCTAGAACCTCAAAACAATTGGATAATCAAGCTGGTGCTAATACTTTTTTTGAAGTAGAATATTCACAATATTTTAAAGGAGAATTTGAATATATAAAACACTGGAAGCTCACTGGAAAAAGAGTTTTAGCCGTTAGAGGATTTGCTGGAATGGCGGTGCCTTATGGCAATTCTAAAAGCATTCCATTTTCACGAAGTTACTTCACGGGAGGATCCAATGATATTAGAGCATGGCAACCCTACAGTCTTGGACCTGGAAGTAGTGGTGGATTAAATGACTTTAACGAAGCCAACATGAAACTTTCACTAAGTGCTGAAATGCGCTTTAATTTATTTGGGAAATTTAATGGTGCATTATTTACCGATACTGGAAATATATGGAACATCTTTGACAACATCGAAGACCAGTCCTATACTTTTAACGGAATCAAATCTATAAAAACTATAGCGGTTGGAACAGGTCTAGGATTGAGATATGATCAAGGGTTATTTGTAGTCCGATTTGATCTTGCTTTTAAAACCTATAACCCATCCCAATTGGAAGAACAAAAATGGTTTAGAGAAGTTAATTTATCTAAGTCTGTATTAAATATTGGGATAAATTATCCTTTCTAATTTTAGAAATTATTACTTTTGTAAACTTAATTAAAAACATATCACACGATGTCACATAACATTAAACCTGGAGTTGCCACTGGAGATGAAGTTCAAGCAATTTTTGCTTATGCTAAAGAAAAAGGATTTGCACTTCCTGCTGTAAACGTAACGGGATCAAGCACTATAAATGGTGTTTTAGAAACCGCTGCAAAATTAAATGCGCCTGTTATCATTCAATTTTCGAATGGAGGGGCACAATTTAATGCGGGAAAAGGACTTTCTAATATTGGTGAAAAATCAGCTATTCTTGGTGCCATTGCAGGGGCTAAACATATTCACACTTTGGCAGCAGCTTATGGAGCAACTGTAATTCTTCATACAGACCACTGTGCAAAAAAATTACTGCCGTGGATTGATGGTTTGTTAGATGCGTCTGAAAAACATTTTGCAGAAACTGGAAAACCTTTATTCTCTAGTCATATGATTGACTTGTCGGAAGAGCCTATCGAAGAAAATATAGAAATCTGTAAAACTTATTTAACTCGCATGAGCAAAATGGGTATGACATTAGAAATCGAATTGGGAATCACAGGAGGTGAAGAAGATGGAGTTGACAATTCTGATGTGGATAGTTCAAAATTATATACGCAACCTTCTGAAGTTTCTTATGCTTATGAAGAACTTTTAAAAGTAAGCCCACGATTTACAATCGCTGCTTCTTTTGGAAATGTTCATGGCGTATACAAACCAGGAAATGTGAAACTGACACCAAAAATATTGAAAAACTCCCAAGATTATGTTCAAAATAAATTCAACACTGGTACAAATCCTGTTGATTTTGTTTTCCACGGAGGTTCTGGGTCTACGTTAGAAGAAATTAGAGAAGCTATTTCTTATGGAGTTATCAAAATGAATATTGACACCGACTTACAATTTGCGTTCACCGAAGGAATCCGTGACTATATGGTTAACAATATTGATTATTTAAAAACTCAAATTGGAAATCCAACAGGGGCTGATGCTCCTAACAAAAAACACTACGACCCAAGAAAATGGGTTCGCGAAGGTGAAGTTACTTTCAATACAAGACTAGAACAAGCATTTGCTGACTTAAACAATGTAAACACTTTATAAAATTTCATTTATATTTAAGTTTGTCCGTTTGTAGTTTATCGTTTATTAAATTAAACCCACAACAAGCAACAAATTGTAAACAAATAAACTTAACTATGGCTTGGTTTAAAAGAACAGAAAAAGGTATTACAACCGCAACCGAAGATAAAAAAGATGTCCCAAAGGGACTTTGGTATAAATCTCCAACAGGTAAAATTATTGACGCCGATGAACTAGAACGCAATTTATGGGTAAGTCCAGAAGATGGTTTTCATGTTAGAATTGGCAGTAAAGAATATTTTGAAATTTTGTTCGACAACAACGAATTCAAAGAGTTAGATGCTAAAATGACATCTAAAGACCCTTTAAACTTTGTAGATACAAAAAAGTATTCTGACCGATTGAAAGACGTAATGGAAAAAACCAAATTGAAAGATGCGGTTCGAACAGCTGTTGGAAAATCAAAAGGAAATGACTTAGTAGTATGCTGTATGGATTTTGCTTTTATTGGAGGTTCAATGGGAGCTGTGGTAGGAGAAAAAATAGCACGTGGAATTGACTATTCTATCAAAAACAATGTGCCTTTTGTAATGATTTCAAAATCGGGTGGTGCTCGTATGATGGAAGCCGCTTATTCGTTAATGCAATTGGCAAAAACCTCTGCTAAATTAGCACAATTAGCCGAAGCAAAAATTCCATACATATCATTATGTACCGACCCAACAACGGGAGGTACAACAGCCTCTTATGCAATGTTAGGAGATATTAATATTTCTGAGCCAGGAGCTTTAATTGGTTTTGCAGGACCTCGTGTAGTAAGAGATACCACTGGGAAAGATTTGCCAGAAGGATTCCAAACAGCTGAGTTTGTATTGGAACACGGTTTCTTAGATTTCATCGCTCCAAGAAAAGAGTTAAAAGACAAAATCAATTTATACATTGACTTGATTCTCAATCAAGATATCAGATAAGGTTTTTCGAACTGTAAAAGAAAAAACCACAAAGTAATTGCTTTGTGGTTTTTTTATACCTTCACATTTTATATTTTGCTCTTCAATTTCATACCATATTACATTCCGCTACGAATTGCTTCAACAGGGTCTAATTTTGCAGCTGAAATAGCAGGTAGTATCCCAGCTATCAAACCAATAGCTATAGCCAATCCGGAACCTAAAAGTACATTGCCAAAACTTAATACAAACTCAAAATCGAGTAAGTGAGTTAATCCCATGGCAATTAACCACACTAAGAGAATTCCAATAATTCCTCCTATTAAACACAAGATTACAGCTTCAAATAAAAATTGAAACAATATAAATCGGTTTTTGGCTCCAAGTGATTTTTGAATACCTATTAAGTTGGTGCGCTCTTTTACGGAAACAAACATGATATTCGCAACACCAAAACCACCCACTAACAACGAAAATCCAGCAATAATCCAACCACCTAAATTCATATTGGCAATAATACCATCTAATAAATCCGTAAAACCCGAAAGTACATTGATAAAGAAATTGTCAATTTCACCTGTCTTTACACCGCGTAAAGCTCTAAGCTTTTGAGATATTTCCGCTTTAAAAGCATCCATATCAATTCCTTTTTTTGGCTTTATAACTATAACAGGAGTCATTGAATCGTTATTATCGCCATACATTCTTCGCAAGAAATTAACCGGAATAAAAACCGAAGTGTCATTACTATCCCCAAACATTCCTGCCCCCTGTTTCTTTAATACACCAATCACTGTAAAACGTTGTCCATACAATCGAACTTGCTTGCCAATTGGATCTATATTTTCAAAAAGACCATTTGCCATTTCATCACCAATTACGGCAACAGCAGCTCCTGAATTGGCTTCGGCTTCGTTATAAAAACGTCCTTCTGAAAACTCTAATCCTTGGATATCAATAAATTCATGGGAAACGGGAACGACATTTACGCTACTAACCGATTTTTTATCATATTTGATGATTTCACTTTTCACGAAGAGTTGGTAACACATTTCTTGAGCTTCTGGAATAGCTCCTTTTAAATATTCATATTCCGTATAAGTAACATCTGGAAATTGTTGCCGCTTCCATCTAGGAACTGGTGTTGGACCAAAAGAATGTTTGAATAAATAAATAGTGTTTTTATCTAAACTGCTTAAATCTTTTTTGATTTTTCTATCCAAAGAATCTACCGCTGCTAAAACAGCTATAATAGAAAATATCCCAATAGTCACTCCTAGAAGTGATAGTAGTGTACGCAACTTGTTATTTCGCAACGCATTCATTGCAAAACTAAAACTCTCACTCAATAATCGAAGATAAACAAGCATATGGTTTTATTTTCTAGGTCAAATTTAAGATATTAGTAAATAGAATGCATGAAATGTTACAGAAATAAAATTATAATAGGATACGTTTAGTATTTTTTCAAAGAGTAACTATTGGTTACTATAAATTATATTTCAAACTAAAAATAATATATCTAGGTTGCACAATATACTGCGAACTCGAAATACTGAATTGATTAAAACTATTACTATTCAGTGAACTTGTATTTAACAAATTAGTAGCAGCAATTTTATATTCAAATTTGCTGTCTTTCTTTTGATAATTTAAACTGGCATTCAAAAATTGATAATGTGTATCAATGGTTTTATCGCTATTAAAATAGTGATAAAACTGATAATCGGTCACAAATGAAAAACCATTTAAAAAGTAATAATCTAAAGTAACTGATGGCGTATTAGTAAAGAATTTAGAATGATTGTAATTATTGATTGTTGTCGAATATCCAAATTCAATATTTGGCAGTTCTTTAAACATAGTGGATGCTTTAGCTGAGTAGGTTTGAGTAAAACTTTCAACAGAAGACCAATCACTGCCATTAAGTTTATTATAAAACTTAGACCAATTCACATTTACACTTGCAGAGGCTTTATAGTTTTTCAAAAAAGATCTACCATAACTTCCCATACCTGTTGCCGTTTGATCTGGAAAATTTGAATTATTCTCTGGTGTAGATAATTGATTAGCGCCAATAAAAGTAGCAGCTGTTTTTACTGGACTTGTAGTCCTTGAATAAGATGCATTTGCAAAAATATTTTCAAAATTAAACATATTGTATTTAAAATAACGAAGCGAATGAACTTGGTTAGTAGCATTTTCTAGTTCTCTATTACCATTAAATAAACTACTGTAGCCATTTAAAATATACCCTTTAACCAATTGTGAAATATCAGTAAAAGAATTGGTGAAAGAATAATTATAAGACAATGTTTCCGATTTTTTTATTTGATATAACATAAAAACATCAGGTAAGAATTTATTAAAATTTTTCGTTACATCAGTATTTAATTGGTTGTTTTTCATGCTATACAAATGCTCACTAAATCCCGGTGTTATAGTCACTTTTCCTAATAACATTTTGTAATGCAATCCTACAAAAGCATCATTAAAGTTATAGGTAACTTGGTTATTATTTGCAGGATTATTCAAATCACTCCTAACGCCGTTATCTAACATTTGAAAGATATAAGAATTAAAATTTTGGTACGAATAGGTATTTCCTAAAGTAACATTAAAATTACTTTTTGGTGTAACCATATAATAGTAATCCAATTTTGAATCCAATTTATTAGTCTTCACAAATCTTGATTGATTCAAATCAACCCGATTCTGATTAACACTATCATATCCTAAAACATTTGGCGGAAGATTTGGATTAGGAAAAGCAAGTGAACCAATATATATTTTGGAAGCCAAATTCGCATTATAAAAAGGATCCTCTTCTTGATACAGATGTTGTATTTCTAAATCAAAAACACTCTTTTCTTTTAACGTATAATAGATACTAAAATTTTGATTGACCGAAGTTGGATTTTGCTTTTTATAAGTAGATATATTATCTAAAGATGGAACCGAATTCTGAATAGTTTCTCTATCAATCAATGAGTTTTCAGTTTGACTCGATTTCTTCGCTAAAACATCATAATCAAACTGAAAATTAGTGTTTGGCTTATAAGTAGAACTCAATTTCAACAACCCATAATTAGTTTGTTGAACAGGTGTTTCATTAGTATTAATTTGCATATTAGAATCTAATCTTGTAACCTGCGAGTTGTTTTCAATTTGAGTATTAGAATAAGAAATAACAGCAAAACCACTCAACGTCCATGTTTTTATTGGAGTATACGAAAAATTGGTAGCTCCAAATTTAGTTTCTATTGATTTAGCACTATTATTTCGTAAAGCAGAAATCCCTAAATCATTGGAAGCAACATTAAAACTACTTCCTCCTTTTTTCATCATCCCTCTAAAACCACCGGTCATTTTAAAATAATCTTGAATTGTCAATGGCAATTCTCCTATATTATTAAAATTAGAAATTACATTTATACTATACTTAGGGCTATAATAAAACGCTTTAGGATTTACAATATATCTATCTAGTTTAGTGGTATTGTTATTTTCTCTTGTACCGCCGCCCGCAGTCATATCGCCAAACCAAAAGTTCTTTTTACCATCCTTCAACTTAATATTCATGGCAACACTTTCCTCATTATTTTCAAGACCTTTTAGCTGACCGATTTCATTGTAGTTTCTTAATACTTGAATTTTATCAATAGCGTCTGCCGGAATATTTTTAACTCCCAACTTAGTGTCACCATCAAAAAAGTCTTTCCCTTCCACCATTAACTTTTGAACCGTTTTTCCTTCAACTTGAACTTCTCCATCTGCATTTACCTCAACACCTGGCAATTTTTTTAATACATCTTCAAGCTTCTTTTCGGTACCTGTTTTAAAAGAATCAGCATTATAAACTATCGTATCTCCTTTTATAGAAACTGGCATTTCTCTAACAATTTCAACACCATCAAGTTCAATACCGCCTATTTCCATAGCAATGTTTTGAATAATGTTTTCTGTTTTGGTAGTTACCGCAAACTCTTTATTCTTCATTCCAATGTAACTTAACTTAATGGTATAGTTAGTATTGGGTTTAAGATTAAGCAAGAATTTTCCTTTGTTGTTGGTTATAGCGTAAGCATCCATAGCCTTAGTAGCTAAATTCACAGCCATTATATTAGCCATCTCTAAAGGAGCCTTCCCGGATTCTGTAATGATTCCTTCAAACCTAACATTTTGAGCAAACGAAACGGAAGTCAGTAATATTGTAAAAAGATATAATAGTTTTTTCATAGTTTTTTTTATAAGAATTAAAGATAAGCGTTGTGGTTATCCTCCAAATCGCATTCCTCTTCCTGGACCTCCATGATCATTACCTCTACCCCCATTCATTTGTCTAAACTCTTCCATTTTTTTAATTATAGTATCATCATATTCTTTTTGAGAAACTACTTTACCATTAGTTGATGCTTTAATCGCTACTTTATCTTTAGCATTCATGACCACTTTAGAACACAAGATGATAGTTTTCCCATCATTAATTTCCAATATCAATCCTGGCAATCCCCAATAGCCTTCTGGTCCTTGGTTAATTGGAATCTCTGGTGTGTACCAAGCAGTAATAGTTATTTCTTTTGGCAAATCTATTTCGTCCAAGAAACTAGTTTTCTTTTCTTTTCCATCTGCTGTTTTTTCTTCAGTTGCTTTAGCATCGCCTTTTTTAGGCTCCTCTTTCTTAGCATCCTCTTTTTCTGCTTTAGGTCTGAAATTTCTAAAGTCCGTTTTGCTTGCAGGTATAACCGTAGTAGCTTTATAGCAAGTATAACCACCTATTTGTCTTGTTTCTGCTTCCATCACCCATTTATAAGTCTTTAGGGAATCTTTAATTAGAAACTCTTTCCCCATAAACTCTTTGTCAACAGTATATGCTTTTTGTTTTACATCTTTATAGAAGGTGCCACCACCGCCCATCATGTTGCTCATCATTCGCATACCTCCTCCATTCCCTTGTCCGGGTGCATCTAGTTTTTCTTCTTCTTTATAGATAGATGCTTGCTTGTCAAAGTTGAGAATAAATGTTTTTTCAAACATTTTTTTCATACGCTCCTCAATGGTCTTTTGCATTTCGGGAGTGATGTCTTTATTTCCTTCAAATCTTTTTTTGAAATCGGCCGTACTGGTTTTAGATTCATAAACCGCCATTCCTTGAAAATCTTTTTGCGCATTAGAAGCTGCAAATACCAACAAAAAGACAACTGCGAAGACTATTTTTTTCATACTAATTTAGTTTTACAAAATTTAAGGTAACAAATATGACGAATGAAAACCACTTTTGTTACCAAACATTTGTTAAATATTTATCTTTGACCTAATGCAAATCAAATAGTTTAATGTACTTTAGCATCACTATGAAAACACTTTGTTGCTTTATATTATTTATAGTATCCGGTTATAGCTTTGGACAAAACCAAAAAATATCCCCAACTAAAATAGAGGGTATCACTATTGATGCCGATACTTTTGTGGGTTTTGATGGCTTTCGCAATTACTTTTATATCAAAGACAATGTGCTATACAAAAGTGCAGAAAACAATATGCTGCAATACCAAAATGTTTCTTTAGGAACAATCACCAAAGTAGACATTCTTAATCCGCTTAAAGTGATTGTTTTTTACGAAGATTTTAATACTGTAATTGTTCTTGACAACCAGCTGAATGAAATTCAACGGGTAGAGTTCTCCAAATTAGACAATCCTATTGTAGCCAGTGCGATTGGAATTGCTGGTCAAAACAAACTTTGGTTTTTTAATACTTTAAATCAACAAATCGGATTGTATGATTTGAATACAACATCCTATCAAAATTTGGGGATGTCAATTACCGATGGATTGCGTTTCTATCAAACCGATTTTAATTATTTTCAATGGATTGACAAACAAAACCAATGGAACACTTGCACCATTTACGGTAGAATTTTTCAAAGTGGAAAGCTGGAGCAAACCGCTAACTTACAGTTGCTAAATGAAAACAAGATACTGTTTTCTAATGACAATGCTATTTTCCTACTCGACAGAAATACCAACAAACGCTACGAAATTGAAATTGTTGAGAAATCGTTTAAAAATTTCTATTACAAAGACCAAATTTTATCTATTTTTACCCCCAAAGGAATTACAAATTATAAAATTACAATACCATAATGCATATAGCTGTAGCAGGAAACATAGGCGCAGGAAAAACTACCTTAACGCGTCTTCTGGCAAAACATTTTAAATGGGAACCCCATTTTGAAGACGTAGTCGACAATCCTTATTTGGATGATTTTTATCATCAAATGGAACGTTGGTCATTCAACTTACAGATTTATTTCTTAAACAGTCGTTTTCGTCAAGTATTGCAAATTCGTGAAAGCGGTAAAAAAATAATTCAAGACCGAACGATTTATGAAGATGCTCACATCTTTGCTCCCAATCTTCATGCTATGGGATTAATGACCAATCGTGATTTTGAAAACTATAAATCACTGTTTGAATTGATGGAAAGTTTGGTAAAAGCACCCGATTTATTAATCTACTTGCGCAGTTCTATTCCTAATTTAGTAGGGCAAATACACAAACGCGGTCGTGATTATGAAAACACCATCTCTATTGATTATTTAAGCCGTTTGAACGAACGTTACGAAGCTTGGATTACCACTTATGACAAAGGAAAACTACTTATCATAGATGTAGACGACATCGATTTTGTAAACAACCCCGAAGATTTAGGTTTAATCATTAACCGAATTGACGCCGAAATTAACGGATTGTTTTAGAAAACTAAAAAATATATCCAAATGCCTCACATTAAAATTGTGAGGCATTTTTTTTGATTATGATTTTATTTATGAAGACAATAAGAGAAGATATAAGCGCCAACTCACATCAAATTCATCAAAAACTTTACATCCTACTGTAACAAATTTTGTTAAAAAAAGTCTTACTTGTAATCATCAATCACCCGAGGCGCAGCCAAATTGTTTGGAACGTAGCGGAAAAAAATCAATCATCAAATGAAAACAGTATTCCTATCGGCGCTATTTTTTATTGCCACAGCAATGTCAGCTCAAGAAGCGACAAAGAAAGCAGCAACCACCAAAGACACTATCAAAGAAAAAATCACAAGACTAGAAGAGGTAACTGTCACTATCAAAAAGAAATTCATCAAAGTAGACTCCGACAAAACCACAGTAAGTGTAAAAGACAATGCGATGCTCAACAGTGGCAGTAGTCTTGAAGCCGTTAAAAAACTACCAGGAGTAATCACTTCCCCAACTGGAAGTATTACCTTAAACGGAAAAGGAGTTGCCATTTATATTGATGGAGCTCCGAGTACACTATCGGGGACAGATTTACAGAATTATCTAAACTCACTTCCTGCTAATGCTATTGAAAAAGTAGAATTAATCTATAATCCTGGAGCAGCTTACGATGCTAATGCCAGTGGTTCAATAATAAACATTGTAACTAGTTCCAAAAGAATGAAAGGTATCAATGCGAGTTTCAACATCAATTACAATTTCAATAAATACCAAAAGCCAAGTCCGCAGATATTATTAAACGGAAAAGAAAAAAACTTAAGTTGGCAAACCATGTTGGGTTATAATTATATCGATAGTGAAACCAGAACTACCAATAGTCAAACCTTTACAGCCTTTAATCCGGTCAAGGTGTTGAACCAAGAAAACTTTGGAGTAAACACTAACAGAAACCTTTATTTTAGAGGAGGAACAAATTACAAATTGACTAAAATGTCCAATTTATTATTCAATTACAACGGAACCTTTTCAAACGACAGAAGCGTTTTTGAGGCAACAACAATTGGTGACAACATTGATTATTACAACAAAGGGATTACCAAAAACAAAAACAACAATCACGAAGTTAGTTTGCAGTACAAAATGAAATTGGACACCATCGGAACTACTTTTGACGTTACTGCCTTTGGCAATCAATTCGACAGAAAACCCATAACAGCATCGAGTGCTACAGAAAACATTAGCAACACCAATTCATTCAACAACGGAAACATTGATTTTAAATTAGATAATTATTATCTAAAATATGATTTTAATTTTCCATTTGAAAAACATAAATTCTCTTTCAGCACAGGAGGAAAATTCAACGGATTACAAGTGAAAGATAATGGAAGTTATTTCTTGAATTCAGCTTTACCGAAAGACATTTCCTTTGACTATAAAGAAAATAACCTAGCCTTTTATGCCGAAGCTAGAAAGAAAATTAAAAAGTTCAGTTTTACGGCAGGTTTACGTTATGAAAACTTCCAAGTAGAACGTATTACAAACACATTAACCGATAAAATCAAATTCCAAAACAACAACTTCTTTCCCAATTTGAGTGCCATTTATGAAGTAA
This sequence comes from uncultured Bacteroidota bacterium, assembly GCA_903879645.1. Taxonomy (GTDB): domain Bacteria; phylum Bacteroidota; class Bacteroidia; order Flavobacteriales; family Flavobacteriaceae; genus Flavobacterium. Next base: position 5,120 of record CAIRMK010000547.1, on the reverse strand, counting down.
ATGATAATGTAAATGTTTCGGCTTCCTATTCAAAGAAAATCAATCAACCGAATTATAATAATTTAGATCCAAACAACAGTTCGAGTTTTGACCAATACAATACCTCACAAGGAAATTTATTTTTGAATCCTACCTTTTTAGACAATTACGAATTCAAAATTTCAGCTTTTCAGTTTGTTCAAGTGGGGATGAATTATACGGCATCTAAAGACAATAATCTTTTTGTTTACAGTGCCGATGCTAATGCAACAACTCCTGTAAGCAATCAAACGTTTCAACAATTTGAACATTTCAATACCTTTAGTGCCTATGCCAACTTCCCTATTCCATTAGATTATTTCTTAAAAGGAAAAGAAGAATTCAAAAAGAGAATGAGCGATATGGACAAGATGAATTACATTTTCTTCAACATCAATTACATCAAATCAGACATTAAAGGATATGTGTTTCCTTACAGCAACAAAGCCATTTGGAACTATGCCGCACAAGCACAATTTATATTGCCTTGGGAAATTAAAAATTCAATAACTTATTATATTCTTCCTTCAGGAAACTGGCAGATTTATAAAGTGACCAAACCTATACAAGAGTTTGATATTTCCTTCAACAGAGATTTTATGAATAAAAAACTAAAAATAGGATTGCATTGTTTTGACGTGTTCAACTCCAATGAAATAAATGCTTTAATAGCAGGACAAAACTTGGAAACCAATTTCAGACAAAAAAACGATTCCAGAACGTTTAGAATTTCATTAACCTACAACTTTGGAAACTTAAAACTTCAAAAAGAAAATACCGACATTCAAACCGAGAAAAAACAAGGTGGTGGAGGTTTGGTAAAATAGTTACCTAGATTTAGAAAATAAAAAAATGCCTCACAGTTTTAAAGTGAGGCATTTTTTTATGTGGTTATGGTTTTATTTACTTTATTAACTCGGATTGCAAAGCCGAGTTAACCTTAGAAAACAAAGGGTATTTATTTCTTGAAAATCACTTCGGATAATGGCAGTAAAGTAGAAAAAATAATAAAAGAGTAATTTTAATTTTTTATTCTACAACCTATAAAACCCCATCGCGGCAGTATCATGAAAAGGGATGTTTTGTTTAGTGCAAGTAGCTTTCCATACTTTGCTATACGTTTTAAAATTGGAGCCATCCACTACTACCTGTTGTGGTTTCCAAATCTTAAATAATCGCTCCAGATTTATTTTAGGAGAATTGACTAAAATTAAAACATCTGGCTTTTCTTTGGTGTAGGTTGCAGTCGCATCCATAATTAAAATCTTTTTATTATTAAAAAAAAGTGTGTTGGATAGGTGTTTTTGATTGGCAATCGTACAAAAATTAGCCACTACATAGGATTTTAAAACTAAATTGTTATCTATATTTTTCAAAAAGCTATCGTTGCTATAAAGAACTACCTTATTGCTATGCCTTTCAGTAATAAGCGTCGCTCCTTTTTTATGAAATACTATCAATTCATTTTCTTTTTGGCTGACATACTTAGCTTGAAACGTAACCAATTGTAAAACAATGACAGCACACAATCCGACCACTAATTTTTGATACGTAGGTTTCTTAAACCAAATAATAAAACTAAAAATCAGAATATAACAACTCCACATCATATAGATATTAAGCGGAATATCTCTAAAAATAAAATCTTCAAACGAGGCTACCCAAGCAATAATTTTATTCAAAAGCCAAATACTTCCTTCTAACACTTTTAACAAAGGCATTATGATGACATCAAAAGCGGCTAACATCATAACAACTACACCCAAAGCTAAAATAATGGACATGCCCGGCAGAATAACAAGATTTGTTACAAAGAATAATCCCGGAAATTGATGAAAATAATAAATACTGATAGGGAACGTACCGATTTGTGCCGCAAAAGAAACGGTAATAATATCCCACAAATACGTTAGTATTTTATTTTTAGGACTCCAAAGAGAAGATAACAAAGGTTGCAACCAAACGATAAAGAATAATGCGACATAACTCAATTGAAATCCGATATCAAAAAGAAAGGAAGGTTGAAAAAGTAGTATCACCAATATGGAAACGGCAAGTGTATTGTAAATATTGATGCTTCGGCGCAAAAACATTCCGACAGCCACAAAAGAAAACATGGTTACCGAACGAACAACTGATGGAGCTAAGCCCGCCACTATTCCGAAAGACCATAACGCGAGTAACACGATTAAAAGTTTAAACAACGAAGCTCTGGGTGTGTTGGAAAATGGTTTCAACAAAAAGGTAATGAACAATAAAATAAAACCCACATGCAAACCTGAAACGGAAAGTACATGCACCGCTCCTGCATATTGATAATCGCGAACAACATCAGGCGAAATATCTTGTTGTTGCCCCAATAGTAAAGCAACAACTACACTCAATTCTTTTCTGTTAAAATGATTTCTCTCTAGATTACGAATAATTTTGTTCCGAAATCTACTAGCATAATATGCTACTGTTTTATCTGCTACCGTTCCTATTTTGATATCTGAGGCATCGGTATAAACTTGAGCATAAATCTGTTGATTTTCTAAATAATTTCCAAAATCAAATTGATTCGGATTGTTTGCTTCTCGATTTGGATACAAATACCCATTGACTTTTAAGTGCGTACCAATATCAATAGTGGGCACAACAGTATCTTTTCTGATATTTAGAATTATTTTTCCGTAGCTTTTTTGTTTATTTAGCGCAATGACATCGGCAACATACCGATCATTGGATGCGGTGTTCTTTAATTTTTCTTTAATGCTTATTTCGATAGTACATTCTTTAGTAGCCACTGACAAGTGATGACTATAATGATTGGGCCGCAATGTTTGATTGTTGGAAACAAAAGTAAAAGTGCCAATTAAAAAAGAGACTACTAGTGTTGCGATGCCGAAAAAAGGGTTTAACATCTTTCTTTTTTTGGAAGAAAAAAAGAGGAAAAGTAAAACGAATAAACCAACTAGAAGACTGCTTATTGTAAACAAAAAAGGTGGCTTTGTAAAGTGGGCACAAATTAACCCCAATACAAAACAACCTGTAATCTTAATTAAAGGGAAGTCTAATACTTTCATTATCATAAAAGTATTAAAAAAAGGAATCCCTACAAATAATTATTTTTCTTTTTTAGAACACGTATTGATTCCAAAAGGAACATATAGAGGACAAAAACTCATAAAACTTGTTACAGCAAATACGATTGCAATGCCTAAAAGAACAATTCCTAATGTTCCAGAAATGATTCCCATAAAATATAAAACAGCAACAATAGCTGCTAAAACTAATCGAAGTAATTTATCAAGGCTACCCATATTTTTTTTCATAATCAATAGAATTTAGTTATTTTCTTTATCAAAGATAGGGGATGTAGAATGGATAGAGGGTAACAAAAGTTACAAATTATGAAGGCTATTCGTTTTATTTAAAGGCAAAGACGCTTCGCTTGAATTGAAAATTGAAAAAGTTTTTAACACAAAAGGCACAAAAGTTTTTAACTAAAGAGCACAAAGACGCTTCGCTTAAACTGACAACTGACAATTGATCACTGAAAACTTTCTAACCACGAAGGCACAAAGGAAAATCGCAAAGAACACAAAGACGCTTCGCTTGAATTGAAAACTGAAAATTTTTTAACACAAAAGGCACAAAAGTTTTTAGCTAAAGAACACAAAGGCGCTTCGCTTGAATAGATTACTGAATACTGAGACTGATCACTGAATACTGAATACTGAACACTGAATACTGAATACTGAACACTTACAAAGAAACAGCTTCCACAATCAACTTAGCCGTTTTATGACTAGCTCCTACTCCACCTAGTTTTTGTTCAAGTTGGTCGTATTTAGCAAATAAAGAACTTCGATGGTTTTCTTCTAAAATCTTAGTTAATTCTGCTTTAATTCTTTTCGGATTGCAATCGTCTTGGATTAATTCGGTTACAACTTCTTCATCCATGATTAAATTGACCAGAGAAATATATTTTAGTGTAATAATACGTTTGGCAATTTGATAGGAAATCCAACTTCCTTTGTAACACACTACTTCGGGCACTTTAAACAAAGCGGTTTCAAGCGTTGCAGTTCCAGAAGTAACTAAAGCCGCCGTAGCATTGGATAATAAATCATACGTTTTATTGGAAATAAACTTGATATTTTTCCCTTTTAGAAAAGGCTCATAAAAAGAATATTCTTGACTGGGAGCTCCCGCAATGACAAACTGATAGTTTGGAAAATCATTGACAACACTCAACATTAAACTTAGCATTACCGCTATTTCTTGTTTGCGACTACCGGGAAGAATGGCAATAATAGGTTTGTCATCGAGATTATTTTCTGTTCTAAAAGAAAGAGCATCGGTTGTTTTTCTATTGTGAATAGCATCAATTAAGGGATGACCCACAAATTCCACTGGAAAATGATGTTTCTTTTCATAGAAATCTTTTTCAAAAGGAAGAATGACATAGAGTTTGTCAAAATCGCGTTTAATGGCTTTGATTCTATTTTCTTTCCATGCCCAAATTTGAGGAGAAATATAGTAATGTGTTTTGATTCCTTTTTCTTTTGCCCATTTGGCAATGCGCATATTAAATCCGGGATAATCAATAAATATAATCACATCCGGTTGAAATTGTTCAATATCAGCTTTGCAGATTTTAATATTATTAAGGATGGTTTTTAAATTAGAAACCACTTCGGCAAAACCCATAAATGCTAATTCGCGATAATGTTTTACTAAAGTACCACCGGCGTTTTGCATTAAATCACCACCCCAAAAACGAATATCAGCCTTGGCATCTTCTTGAAACAATGCTTTCATTAAATTGGAGCCGTGCAAATCTCCCGATGCTTCACCAGCTATAATGTAATATTTCATTAGTGTGTTTTTAAGGGGTTAAAATGATATCGCTTTTACTCACTAGCTTTTGATTTTAGTATTTTATTTTTGAAATAAATTAAGGAAATCAACAATAAAACACTAATAATAAAGGCTATTTTCAAATTTCTGATTGTATTGCAAAGATTTTCACCACTGACATTTGAAACACAATCTTGAATACTTTCAGTTTCATATTTTAAACTTACCATAGTATTTACAATTCCAAAAGGAGTAAC
>CAIRMK010000546.1 GCA_903879645.1 uncultured Bacteroidota bacterium | reverse complement strand
TGCTCTGTAATTTGCTCCAACTGAAGTTGCACTTTTAGCAATTTGATTTATAACAACCCGAGTCGACATTGAATTGGGCATTTGTTCAATTAGATTTAAAACAGCTAAAGAAAAATGCTTTGTTCTATTTTTAAGTTCATCATTTGTCATATCTAATATTTAAAATCTACTATCTGATATTACAAATTCCTAACTTCTCTTTTGAATTGATTTCCTCTGTCTTCGTAGTTTTGAAATAAATCGAAACTGGCACAAGCTGGCGATAATAAAACCGTATCTCCTTTTTCTGCAATGTGTCTTGCAGTGTTAACTGCATCGTGCATATTATCAACTTCCACCATCATGTCAACCACATTTCCGAAAGCATCGATTATTTTTTTATTATCCACTCCAAGGCAAATAATTGCTTTTACTTTTTCATGAACTAATGCCATTAACTCAGTATAATCGTTTCCTTTATCAACGCCTCCTAAAATCCAAACGGTTGGAGTTGTCACGCTGTCTAAAGCAAAGAATGTTGCATTTACATTGGTAGCTTTACTATCATTAATGTATTGCACATTTTGAATTTTAAGCACTTTTTCTAAACGGTGTTCCACTCCTTGAAAATTAGACAAACTCTCACGAATAGTTTGCTTTCTGATTTTCATCAGTTGAGCGACAGAAGTTGCTGCCATTGCATTTTTCATGTTATGTTTTCCCTCAAGTGCAATTTGAGTTGTTTCCATTAAAAATTCTTCTTCGTTGATGTTGATTTCCATAGTATTGTTGTTTAAAAATGCTCCGTTTTCAACTGATTTTGAAATTGAAAAAGGAATTAATTGTGCTTTTACTTTGTTATTTTGTAACCATTCGTTGATTGCCTCATCATCTGCATCGTAAATGAGATAATCCTCTTCGGTTTGATTCATTGTTATTCTAAATTTAGAGTCGATATAATTTTGATACTTATATTCATATCTATCTAAATGGTCTGGACTTATGTTTGTAATTATGGCAATGTGTGGTTTGTAATTTATGATTCCGTCTAGTTGAAAACTGCTTAATTCCAACACATACACATCATAATTCTCTTCGGCAACCTGCCATGCAAAACTTTTTCCAATGTTCCCTCCTAATCCAACGTTCAATCCACCTTGTTTTAATAAATGGTAAGTCAACATTGTGGTAGTTGTCTTTCCGTTACTACCTGTTATTCCTATTGTAATGGCATTTGTAAATTGTGATGCAAACTCAATTTCTGAAATAACTGGAATTTTTTTCTCTAACAACTTTTTAATTATCGGAGCTTTATCAGGTATTCCAGGGCTTTTCATTACAACATCAGCATTCAGAATTAATTCTTCTGTGTGCTGCTCGTCTTCCCATTGTATCCCATTAATTATAAGAACTTCTTTATAGTTTTCCTTTATTTTTCCGAAATCAGAAACAAAAACGTCGTATCCTTTTTTCTTTCCTAAAATGGCTGTCCCTACTCCACTTTCGCCTCCACCTAAAACTACTAACCTTGACATTATCTTAGTTTTAATGTTGCGATTGCTACAATAGCTAACAAAATAGTTACAATCCAAAAACGAGTTACAATTTTACTTTCGTGATAGCCTTTTTTCTGATAATGATGATGCAATGGCGACATCAAGAAAATTCTTCTTCCTTCACCAAATCGTTTCTTAGTATATTTGAAATAAGATACTTGTAAAACCACTGAAAAAGTTTCGGCGAAGAAAATGGCACATAAAACTGGAAGTAACAATTCTTTCCTAACTGATATTGCCAAAACCGCTATTATCCCTCCAATAGTTAAACTTCCTGTGTCCCCCATAAATACTGAAGCTGGATAAGAATTGTACCAAAGAAACCCAACTAATGCTCCAACAAATGCTGCTATGAAAACTGTCATTTCACCAGAATTAGGAATATACATGACATTCAAATAGCTTGATAAAATAATATTACCCGATACGAATGTAAAAATCCCGAGGGCGAGAACTGAAATTGCTGATGTTCCTGCTGCCAATCCATCTATTCCATCTGTAAGATTAGCACCGTTTGAAACTGCTGTAATGATGAAAATAACTATTGGAATGAAGACTAACCAAGCCCATTTTTCATAACCATCACCTGTCCAAGCAATAATTTTTGCATAATCCAACTCATTATTTTTCATGAATGGAATTGTGGTTGTAGTCGATTTTATTTCTTTATCGGATTGGCTTATTACACTTTCACTTTGATTGAAAGTAATAGGTCTAGAAGATTTTTCCCTAACGGTAACTGCAGGACTGAAATATAATACTGAGCCTACAATTATACCTAACCCAACTTGGCCAATAACTTTGAAAATCCCTTTTAATCCCTGTTTGTCTTTTTTGAAAATCTTGATATAATCATCAATAAATCCAATTGTCCCCATCCAAATTGTGGTCACTATTAAAAGAATGATATAAATATTATTCAATTTTGTTAATAATAAAACTGGAATTAAAGTCGCAATTATTATAATTAGCCCCCCCATTGTTGGAGTTCCTGCTTTTTGAGTTTGCCCAGCTAAACCCAATTCACGAACTGTTTCTCCAACTTGTTGTTTTCTTAAAAACATAATGATTTTTTTACCATAAACAGTAGAAATCATCAATGAGAATATCAACGCTAACGCAGAACGAAATGTAATGTATTGAAAAACTCCTGCTCCTGGAACATCCAAAGTTTTGTCTAAATATTCAAATAAGTAGTATAACATATTGGTTAGGTTTGTTGTGTTACTTGTTTAATTGTTCTAAAAATTCCTTTACGATTTTCATATCATCAAAATCATGGCGAACGCCATTAATTTCTTGATAAGTTTCGTGTCCTTTTCCTGCAATTAGAATAATATCATTTGGATTCGCTAATTGACACGCAGTTTTTATTGCTTGTTTTCTATCTTCGATAGAAAGTGATTTTTTGAAATTCTGAGCTTCTACTCCGGCTTCCATTTCAGCAATGATTGTTGCTGGATTTTCAGTTCTTGGATTATCTGAAGTAATGATTGCTTTATCACTCATTTGCGTAGCAATATTAGCCATAATAGGTCTTTTCGTTTTATCTCTATCACCACCACAACCAACAACAGTAATCAATTGTTCATTTTTAGTACGGATGTCATTAATGGTTTTCAGCACATTTTCCAAAGCATCTGGTGTATGAGCATAATCAACAATTGCAGTGATTTTTTTATCAGAAACAACAAATTGAAAACGACCGGAAACACTTTCTAATTCCGATAATAATCGTAATGCTTCAAAACTTTCTACACCCAATTGAACTGCCGTTCCATAAATTGCTAATAAATTATATGCGTTGAAAGTCCCAATGAGTTTTACCCAAACTTCATTTTCATTTATTTTTAAAAGCAATCCTGATAGTTGATTTTCTAAAATTTGAGCTTTATAATCAGCGTAAGACTTTAGTGCATAAGTCATTTTTTTAGCATAAGTGTTTTGTAACATTACTAAACCATTCTTATCGTCAATATTGGTTAACGCAAATGCAGTTTTAGGCAGATGATCGAAAAATGATTTTTTTACATCTCTGTATTCTGCAAAAGTTGGATGATAATCTAAATGATCATGTGATAAATTGGTGAAAACACCACCTTCAAAGTGTAATCCTTCCGTTCTTTTTTGGTGGATCCCATGAGAACTCACTTCCATAAAACAGTATTCACAACCAATCGCTACCATTTCATTTAAATAATAGTTGATTGTCAAAGAATCAGGAGTTGTATGGGTAGCTTTGTACTCCACTTCATCAACCATTATTTTCACAGTTGAAAGTAAACCTACTTTATATCCTGCTTTTTTAAATAATTGATACAAAAGAGATGCTACAGTTGTTTTACCATTAGTCCCCGTAATCCCAACTAATTTTAATTTAGAAGATGGATTATCATAATAGTTATTAGCCATAAAAGCTAAAGCAGAATTGGTGTCTTTAACCTGAATATAAGTAATTCCTGTAACGATAACATCTGGAAGTGTATCACAAATAACCACAACAGCTCCAAGATTGATAGCTTTCTCAATGAAATCATGCCCATTAGAAAGTGTGCCTCTTATAGCAACAAAAACATCGTTTTCCTGAATTTTTCTTGAATCAAATTCAATTTTATTTACAGCAATTTCTGTTGAACCCTTTACAGCTTCAATGGATACTTTATATAATATGTCTTTTAAAACAATCACAATAATTCTAATGTTATAGTTGAATTCTTAATTACTGGTTGGCCTGCTTGAATAGATTGACTTTTCACTTTACCAATCCCTTTTACAATTACTTTTAACCCTAAATTTCCTACTATCGCAACAGCATCCATTCCTGGCATACCTTTTAAATCGGGAATAGTATTTATATCCTGTACTTTTGTATAATCTTCAACGTATTTTGTTTCTTGCTTAGCAATTTTTCTATCAATGTTGTTGATTTCATTTGTTGAAGGAACATCAGTAAATATTTTTTGTGCTATTCTTTTAAAAACAGGTCCCGCAACATCGGCACCATAATAATTATTTTTTGAAGTGTTTGGTTTATGAACCACTACAATACATGAATATTTAGGGTTTTCTGCTGGAAAATAACCTACAAAAGAAGAAATATAATGTTTGTCTAAACCACCATTTGTACCATATCCTGCCTGTGCTGTCCCCGTCTTCCCTGCCATTGAAAAATCTTTAGAGTACAATTTTGCTGCAGTTCCTCTTTTTACTACATTTTGCATTATTGCTCTCAACTTCTTAGTCGTCTCATCTGAACAAATCTTTGGGTTGATTACTTGTTTGTCGTATTTTTTGATGGTTTTATTCCATTCTTTAATTTCAGAAACAAATTGTGGCTTAACCATTTCTCCATTATTTGCAATGGCATTATATAAGGTTAATGTTTGCAATGGTGTTACTGCAACTCCATAGCCAAAAGCCATCCATGGCAATGACAAAGCACTCCAGTTTTTATCTGATGGCTGAGGGATTTTTGGATTACCTTCTCCTTGAAAAGGTAAACCCAGAGGTTTATTCAAACCCATTCTATCAATTCTATCAACAAATTCTTTCGGATTGTCTTTATAATTTTCATAGACTGATTGAACCATTACTGTATTTGAAGAAACTTCGAAACCTCTAGCTAAAGATATTTTTCCATAACCTCCATCATGTGAATCACGAACCTTTTTTCCTTTAAAATCAATTATACCACCATGACTATCAAACACTTTACTAGTATCTATTTTATGATCATCTAGTAAAGCAATCATATCAATTAATTTAAATGTTGACCCTGGTTCATGTGCTTCTGCAACCGCATAGTTTATTGTTTCATAATAGTTGCCTGATTTTTCATCTCTTCCAAGATTCGAAATAGCTTTAACCTGACCTGTTTTTGTTTCCATTACCACCACACAACCATGCTCTGCTTCATATTCTTGTAATTGTTTTAAAAGTGCATGATGTGCAATATCTTGAATATAAACATCAATAGTAGAAATTACATCGTACCCATCTTGGGGATCAACTTCATTAATATCGCGAATTGGTTTCCATTGCCCTTTAGCAATTTTTTGTTTCAAAACTTTTCCGTCTTTTCCGTTAAGATATTTCCCAAATGCTCCTTCAATTCCCACTCGTTTTCTAAATCCGTCTTCATCGACTTTGTCATAACCAATAGTCCTCTCTGCAATTTGACCTATTGGATGTTCACGAACCGTTTCTTGCTCCACAATAATCCCTCCTTTATAAGCACCTTTATTAAAAAGAGGCATTTTTTTAATTTTAGAATATTCTGTATAACTCAAATTTTCAGCAATTAAAGTATACCTACTTTTATTTGCACGAGCGGTTCTTAATAATGAATTATAAAATACAGTCGGTTTTCCTAAAAGTTTAGATAAACTCATGGCTAATGAATCTACTTTTGATTCAAAATCAATTGTTTTTGGAGCTACGGCATCAAATCTAATGGTATAATTAGGAATTGATGTTGCCAACAAACTACCATCAGCTGAATATATATTTCCTTTATTTGCAGGAATTACAAAGGTTTTAACGGTTCTATCTTTGGCTAACTTTCTATAATAATCACCCTCTACCCATTGAATGTTGGTTAGTTTTACTGCAATTGCAATCGCTACTAAAAAAATAGCAAATGCAACCAAGTAAATCCTATATGAGATATGTTTATCTTCTAATGCCATAGTTTTTTTAACAACCCTTTTTCCTCTGTTTTTTTAACTTTAATTTTCTGTGGTGGAACTTGAGATGAAAAAATTCCTCTACTTTCCATTTTCTCTGAAACTGTTGATTCCATTCTCAATTTCATTAATTCGGAACGACGATCTACAAATTCGGAACGCAATTCTTTAACTTCATTTGTTAAATCACTAATTCTATATATTTTTTCATCAAAACGGTGTGAATTCGCAATCATGATAATAGCCAAAACAACTATAAAAAGTATGAATCGCCAATTTTTTGTAGCATCTTCATTTACAAGAAATCTTGCTTTTAATATGTTGTAAACTCCTCCTTTCATTACTTTTTCTCTGCAATTCTCAACTTAGCACTTCTAGCTCTGTTATTGATTTTAATTTCTTCTTCTGATGGAACTATTAACTTTCCTATTAATTTAAAGGGAACTGAAAAATTTCCAAAAAAATCGCGCTCTGGTTCTCCTTCAAACATTCCATTTTTCATAAACCTCTTCACTAATCGATCTTCTAATGAATGATATGATATTACGCTTAATCTCCCCTCTGGTTTTAATATTTCTAAAGATTGTTCTAAAAATTCTTTTAAAACATCCATTTCCTGATTTACTTCAATCCTAATCGCCTGATAGATTTGAGCTAATACTTTATTTTTAAATTGTTCTGGTAGAAAACGTTGCAATACAGATTTCAATTCTTCTGTTGTACTAATAAGCTTATATTCTCTCGCTTCGATAATTGTTCTTGCTAAAGCTGGAGCAATTTTCAATTCTCCATAATCCAAAAAAATTCTTTTTAAATTAATATCATCATATTCATTTATCACTTTGAAAGCATCTAACTCATTTCTCTTACTCATTCTCATATCCAGATCAGCATCAAATCGCGTCGAAAAACCTCTTTCAGGAACATCAAACTGATGTGATGAAACACCTAAATCAGCTAAAATACCATCAACTTGTTTTATTCCATGAAACCTTAAAAATCGTTTGATATATCTAAAATTTTCTTGAATTAAAACAAACCTTTCATCAGGTAATGCATTTACCCATGCATCTTCATCTTGATCAAATCCAAATAATTTCCCATTAGCACCTAAACAGCTCAAAATCGCTTTAGAATGTCCACCACCACCAAAAGTGACATCTACATAAACTCCATCAGGTTTGATATTCAAACCACAAACTGTTTCTTTTAATAAAACGGGATTATGATATTCCATTTTCGTCATCATTTACATTACCCATTACATCTTCCGCCAAATCAGCAAAATCAACAACAGAGTCATCAATAGCTTTTTCATACAAATCCTTATCCCAGATTTCAATAATATTAACAGCCGATGAAAGGACAATATCTTTAGATATTTGAGCAAAAGTTGTTAAATCTTTTGGAACTAACAATCGTCCCAAATTATCAATTTCAACTACTTTCACACCTGCAGTAAAACGACGGATAAAATCATTATTTTTTTTCACAAAACGGTTAAGTTTATTGATTTTCATCATCATTAAATCCCATTCTTTCATTGGATACAGTTCCAAACAAGGTTGAAATACAGAACGTTTCAAGACAAAACCATCTTGAAGCGAAGCGGCCAACTGCTTTTTGAAAGGTGATGGTAATAGCAACCTCCCTTTAGCATCAACTTTACACTCGTATGTTCCAATTATTGAGTTCAAAAACTTAATTATTAAATGATTTGAGCAAAAATATAAAATATTTTACCACCTTTTACCACTTAATACCACTTTGTTAATAAGTTTTACCACTTTATTGGTTTTATAACTTAACTTTAGTTGGTTAAAATTGATTGTAATTAACAATCATTTCACTTTTCAAAACAAAAGGAATGAGGAAGAATTATTTAAAATATAAATTCAATCCAAAACATTGTAATGATTAAACGAAATAACTATTTGAAAACGCTGACCATTAAACCCTTATATTTTCTTTAAAATCAAATATGACAAGCTCATTTTATCAACTAAATATTTAAGTAAGCACTATGTTTTTATAGATAAAACCCTATATTTGTAACAATTGAAAAAATGAGTTTTTAAAATGAACAGAATCATTAAAAAAGAAGGTCGATACAGTTATTTAGAACTTGGAGAAGGCACCCCAATAGTTATTTTGCATGGCTTAATGGGAGGACTAAGTAACTTTGATGGAGTTGCCAATTATTTCTCACAAAAAGGGTATAAAATTGTTATTCCAGAGCTACCAATATATACTCAAAACATTTTAAAAACTAATGTTAAAGCTTTTGCTAAATATGTTAAAGATTTCATTACTTTTAAAGGTTATGAAAGAGTTATTTTACTAGGAAATTCACTAGGCGGCCACATTGCTTTATATCATACAAAAATGTATCCTGAAAAAATGCTCGGCCTTGTAATAACGGGAAGTTCCGGATTATATGAAAGCGCAATGGGCGATAGTTATCCAAGAAGGGGTGATTATGATTATATTCAGAAAAAAGCAGAAGCCGTTTTTTATGATCCAAAAATAGCTACAAAAGAAATAATCGATGAAGTTTATGCAATGGCAAATGACCGCATTAAACTAATAAAAACACTAACAATTGCCAAAAGCGCCATAAGACATAATATGGCTAAAGATTTACCAAAAATGCATGTCCCTACTTGCATAATTTGGGGTAAAAATGATACCGTAACTCCTCCAGAAGTCGCAGTAGAATTTGACAATTTATTGCCAAATTCTACATTGTATTGGATAGACAAATGTGGACATGCAGCAATGATGGAACACCCAGACGAATTTAACAGATTACTTGAAGTATGGTTGAATGAAAAAAGCGAAACTTTAAAACACCATCATTCAATTATCTAATTATGAAAATTACCTCTGCCGAATTTATTATTAGCAATTCTGATGTAAGTAAATGTCCAACAGAACGTTTGCCAGAATACGCGTTTATTGGCCGTTCTAATGTTGGAAAATCATCACTAATCAATATGATCACCAATCATAAAAATTTAGCTAAAACCTCTGGAAAACCAGGCAAAACACAATTAATAAATCATTTCAAAATTAATTCTAATTGGTTTCTAGTTGACTTACCAGGGTATGGATATGCTAGAGTTTCTAAAAAAACCAAGCAAGTTTTTCAAGAATTTATTACTGATTATTTTGAAAACAGACAACAATTGCTTTGCGCTTTTGTATTAATTGATATTCGCCTTGAAGCACAGAAAATAGATTTAGAATTTATAGAATATCTTGGAGAAACAGAAATTCCTTTTTGCATCATTTTTACCAAAGCAGATAAAATAAGTAAAACAAAAATAGATTCACATATTGCAGCTTATAAAAAACAACTTCATGCTAACAATTGGGAAGAAATACCTCCCTACTTTGTTACCTCTGCAACAGAAGGAACCGGTAAAGATTTACTCCTAAACTACATTGAAGAAATTAACGTTGACGTCTACAAAGATTTGAACGAGTTTTAATAACAAAAAGTTCTTTTTAGAACTTTAATTATTTCAACTCCAATTTTTCCGCAAAATAGTCGCAAAAATCTCTCATAGTAGCTGACATTTTATCGTCTTGAGTTGCTTTATCATAGGTGTCTGCCATTGCCACTAATGTTTGATGAAAGAAAATTTTCATTTCATCTACTGGCATATCTTTTGTCCATAAATCAATCCGCAATGTTTCTTTGTTTTTACTATTCC
>CAIRMK010000545.1 GCA_903879645.1 uncultured Bacteroidota bacterium | reverse complement strand
TATTTTCCTAACAACTTATGAGAAGATTGAAAAATGATAACAATCTCAGGGTTAAACTCATATAATTCTGAAGATGAATCAAAAACTTGACGTTCGATTTGATTAAAATCTGCTTCCCATATTTCCAAATTAAATCCTTCATCAAAACCCAATCCTTGAATAGCTTGCTTTAAGAATTGAGTAGCTGTATCACCTAATATAGCTATTTTAGTATGTTTTAAATTTGAAAAGTCTTTTTTAAAGTTTTTCTTTAATTCTGAAAAAGTCTTCATTTTTATTTTTTATTTATAAATAGCAATTAATATCATATAGCATTAACTATATTGTGAATACTATAAGATAGATTGATACATCCCAATAAACTGATTGGTATTTTCATCCAAATCAAAACGTTCTCTTACTATAGTTTTTGCAGTTGTTCCCATTTGCAATTGGTATTCTTTATTTAGTAACAATTTTTCACATTGTTGAATAAACAAATTTTCATCATGTGATGGAACTAATAATCCATTCGCTCCATCTATTAAAACCTCTTTCACACCACCTACATCAACTGCAACTGTTGGTACTCCTTGAAACGAAGCTTCAACAACAACACCTGGAACACCTTCAACTGTACTGCACATTAACATTGTTTTACTTATGGAAAGCCAATCGGCAATATTAGTCTGTAATCCCGGTGCAACAACACTATCTAAAAGATTATTTTGCTTTACTTTTTCTAAAATACCTTCTCGTAATGAACCATCACCCAAAAGTACTAATTTAATAGTATTGTGTTTTTGAATTAATTTTTGCCAAACCTTAATTAAAAATTCATGATTTTTTTCAGCAGAAAAATGCCCTATATGAATAAAAACAAAGTCCTCATTAGAAATTGAATATTTTTTCTTAATCACCTCAATTTCTGATAAATTAGGCTGAATTATTGGGATTCCTCTTCTAATAACTTGAGCCTTACTTTCTGGAAATTTAAAAAACTGATTAAAATCTTGAAGCGATTCTTTACCAACAGACACAACTTTATCTGTCTTGGAAAACAAAAATCTAAAAAGATAATATTTAGGTTTTGTGTTTATCCATTTGCTAATTATACTAATATTTCTATAAACCAACTTTGCTTTATAACCAAACATCTTTAAAGCTACTAAATACCTCAATGTATCGCTACCGTTAGCTTGACAAATATCGGGTTTATATTCTTCAAATATAGCTCTTAATTTTTGTATTTTCTTTAACGATAACCAACCCGAACCATCCGGTAGGTCAATGTTTTCTGCATCTTCAATCGATACAATATCATGACCAAAATTAGAATATAATCCAATCCAAATAACTTTATGTCCTTTCTCAAGTAAGGCCTTTGACAAATTATAAGCAGAAATTTCGGCTCCGCGATATTGTCTTCTCGTGACCAACATTAATATAGTTAATTTTTTATCGCTCATTTATAAAAATTTGGCTCTTTTTACTTGAATATCTCCACAAAACAATCCGTCAGTATAATTGAAAGTATGGGTTCCTAAAATAGCTTTCTCCCAATTTGGCGAAAGCTGTGAAACCTGAACTTCATCAAAATCGGTTTTAGTTAAAGTAATGATTTTAGAAAATTGGATACGATGACCATAACGCGGTGTGCAACATTGTGCCGAACGAATTAAATCGCCAATTTCATCTTTAAAAATAGCTCCTGCTGGTCTTGAAATTCGAGCATCTCTATAAATTGGATTCGATGGATGGGCATTTAACGGTTGATTAAATAAATCGTCAGTATAATAAATATGCAAATACATATCACTACTAGAATCCGAAAAAACCCTTTGATTGCAGAACAAAAACCAAGTTCCGTTATGCTGAATTAATGTTGGATCATAAACTTTGATTCCGTCCAACAACTTTTTAACTGGCGACCATCTATTTGGAAAAACATCCGCTTTATATAAAGTTAAAGCTTTTGAAGCAGCACTTTCTGGGCAACAATAATAATCATCATCTATTTTATAAAGAGAGGGATAAGACAAATGAAACGGTTCCTCAATAACAACAATTGGCTCTGTTGTGGTTGGATTTAAATGGTTATCCAATTCAAAACAAGAAATATGCGCTCTTACTTTTTTGTGGATTAATTCTTCGAAAAATAAAAACTGTTTTCCTTCATGTAAAAGGGTAAAGGGATCTGCCCAAATTCTGTCTTTAGGAGGTACTAATTTTTTGGAACGATACAAAGCTAACTGATTCCAATTGGATTTAGAAGCCATTAAAACCAATTGCCATTGTTCTTGAAAAAAGAATTGATTCCAACCTCTTTTTGTAATTCCTTTCAGAAATTGAAAGGAAATAGTTAAAGCTTCTTTATTTTTTGGATTGGTATATAATCTATCAGAATAAATAGCAGTTGGAAATAAATTACAACGAGAAGCAATCCAAGAATCAGCTGAATGTTCGATTGCTTTTGATAAAAAATTGGTAATTAATTCAATTCCGGCAAAATATAATTTACTTTGATTTCTATAAAAACCTGTCAAATCAGTTCGCTGAAAAGCTTTGTCCAAAACAATCCCACCATCCAAGGTTTCGGTCAATAATTGCAAACTCACACAAGTATCTGGTGCTTTGTTTACAACTTCCCAAAAAGCAGGTGGTCCGCCTCTGTAGGTATCTGTATCTCCATGATGCAAACTTAAAATTCCGTATTTGGAAGAATTTAAAATAGCACCTCTTAGAATTCTAAATCCAAAGCGCAACATAAAATCAACTTCGTGTCCTTTTATTTTAGCTACATCTTCATCTGTAAAAAGATCCGAAAAACGAGTTTCTTGTGGAGTTATTTGAAGGATATCAATCGATGGAAAATCAAGGGTAACTTTTTTAAAAGGATTTCCCGACGCTCGAAACAATTTTCTATCCATCATACGTAAAGCACGATATACAATAGAAGACGAAGCCCCTTTGCTCTTAGATTGATTGACAGCAACAAAAGCAATTTCTATTGCCGAATGATTTTCTATAAAACGAATTACAGTCGCTACCCAACTCGTTACCGTTAAATCATCTAAAAGGATTCCTACTTTCATTTTATTTTTTGGCGTTTACTAATTTTTGATACAACGAAAGCATCATTTGATGAACAGCTTCTATTTGAAATCTTTCCTCAAAAATCATTCTACTTTTTGTTGAAAAAGTTGTTCTTAATTCTTTATCTTCTACTAATGATTCAATAGCTTTTGACAAATCTTGAACTTTATTCAAATCAAACGTTAAGGCATTTTTATTGGGTTCAACAACTTCTAACATCATCGACACATGAGAACAAATTATTGGCAAACTCGCCGCTTCTGCCTCAATTAAAGCACCAGGCAAACCTTCAAATCTGGAAGGAAAAATAAAAATATTCGCCATTTTAAGTAACGCTGGAACGTCGGTTCTATGTCCTAAAAACAAAATTGTTTTTTCTAATTTCTTTTCTGTAAGTAACTTTTGCAAACTTGATGTTGCATTTCCTTCACGACCAACTATAAAAACTACTATTTTCTCTTTAATAGAATTTGGAAGAGAAGCAACACTTTCAACTAAAAGATCATGTCCTTTAGGAAAGTCTTGTCTTCCTACGTTTATCAATACAATTTTATCGTTTTCAATGCCTAAATCAGTTCTTGGAGTTGGAGCAACTTCGTAGTTTTTAGAATTTCTTCCCCTATAAACCAAAGTCATTTTTTTGGAAGAAATATGAAGTTTCTCTTGAAAATGTTGCATTACAGAAGCTCCATTGGGATGAAAATGATCGGTTCCAAAACGTGCCGTAATCATATTAAACCAACGGTGCAATTCTAATTTATATGCTTTAACTCTTGGATCTTTTAGCCGTTCGCTACTATAAGCATGGTTAACCAAACTTTCCAAGTGAATAAATGATTTATCGAATACACGAATAGAGCGAACCATCAAATTAGAATTAAACAAAACACTATGAATGATATCGGGTTTAAATTCTTGTATGCTTTTTTGAAGCGCTTTTCGTTTCGTCCAAAAACCTCCAGATGGAAGTGTAAAAACATCAGAAGAATCTAATCCAAATAATGAAGCGTCGTATTGAGGCTCTTTATTTTTTAATTTACAAACACTAATTTGTATTCCATTTTCTTTTAAAAAACGAACAATTTCTAGCGTAGAAAACTCGGCTCCGCCAGTAAAAAAAGAATCTATTACAAAAAGTATTTTCATTGAATATTCTGATATTAAATTTTATAATAGTTTTTGTACCAAGTTACAAATTCTTTGATTCCATCGTCTAAACCAAACTTTGGTTGGTTTCCAAAAGTGGCTAGTTTTTAAGTTGAAGCATACGTTTGACTAACGTCTCCATCTTGAGCGGGTAGTAAATTGCATTGCATCTTTTTTCCAACATGACGCTCAATCGTTCCGATAAAATCCATCAAAGGAACCGCATTTCCACAGCCAATATTGTAAATATGATTTCCTGTCATAGTCTCAATCTTATCAGTCATAAGCTCAATTCCTGAAACAATATCGGTCACATAAGTAAAATCGCGACTTTGATTACCATAATTAAACACATTAATCGGTTGGTCATCAAAAGCTGATTTGACGAAGAAGAAAGGCGCCATATCAGGTCTTCCCCAAGGTCCATAAACAGTGAAAAATTGAAGTCCAACACAAGTTATTCCAAATAAATTAGAATAGGAATGAGCCATAAGTTCATTACTTTTCTTGGTAGCAGCATACAAACTTACCGGGCTATCGGTTTTTTGATTTTCTTCAAATGGAATCTGATCTGAATTTCCATAAATGGAAGAACAGGCGTAAATTAGATTCTTTATTGAATTCTGTCTACAAAGTTCCAAAATATTAAAAAAACCATGAACATTAC
>CAIRMK010000544.1 GCA_903879645.1 uncultured Bacteroidota bacterium | reverse complement strand
GGTAGTTTAAAGAATTAACCCCCATTACTTCCAAAGCATCAATCTGCTCTGTTACACGCATTGTTCCAATACTTGACGTAATAAATGAACCCATTTTTCCAGCCATAACGATAGAAATAAATGTAGGTGCAAATTCTAATATTATCGATTGACGAGTTGCAAAACCAATAAGTTCCTTTGGGATTAAAGGATTGTTTAAATTTAAAGCGGTTTGAATGGCAACCACTCCGCCCACAAAGAAAGAAATGAATGCTACAATACCAAGAGAACCAATAATTAAATCATCAATTTCCTTAAATATTAATCCTCGCATAACCGACCATTTGGTAGGTTTATTGAAGACCTCCTTGATCATCAAAAAGTATTTTCCTATTTGTGATAAATAGCGAACTAGCATCATAGTTTTAAAATATGGTCAAAAATAGTAAGAAGTTATGAGTTATAAGTTATGCGTTAGGAGTTTTTAACTAAAACAATTTTGCTTTCATTTTTTTCCAACGGTAATTTCTAATGAATTTAGCTTGTTCAGGAGTAACCAAAAGCGGTTTTTTAATCAGTTTTGCTTTCCAAAAGCCTATTATGTAATCTGTAAAAAGGAACGGTTTTTTCTTCATCATTGCCAACTTTGCAGAGGCGATTGCTGTAATTATAAATCCGTAGCCTAAGGAATAGAAAGCTTCACCTTGTTTGTATCGGGCTGCTTTGTTGTAGTTTGCTCCAGTTGGTTTTAAGTGTTTTACTTTTAAAGTTGCGTCTGTGACCACTTTCCAATTGTAGAATTTACAAAGTAATTCATCAACAGTATCCCAACCCATAGCAGGTTTTAATCCTCCGATTTGTTGAAATGTTTCTTTTCTGTAAGCCTTAAAAGCGCCACGAATATGATCTTTATCGGTAAGATTTTCTAAAACATAACTGCCGTTTTTTTCAATATAGGCAAATCCTCCAGCCATTCCGATACTTTCATCAGATTGAAAATGATTGCTAATAGTTTCAAAATAATTGGAAGGAAAAATTAAATCTGCGTCAGCTTTCACAATAAAATCATAATGGTTGTCTAACGTTGCAAATCCTGTTTGAAAGGCTTGAATTACTTTACTGCCTGGAAGATGAATCGTTTCAGAAGTTTTATTTACTAATGAAATACACGGATTATTTTTAACGAATTCTGAAACGATACTAGCGGTACTATCTGTAGAATTATCATTAACAACCACAATTTTAGAAGGCAATATGGTTTGATCTAATAAGGACTGTAATGTCAATGATATGAAAGCCTCTTCATTATAAGAAGGAATAACAACGTAATAATTCATGTATTTACAATATTTTATGGTGTAAAATTATGAAAACATTAAAACAAAAAGGGATTTCCGCTAAGAAATCCCTTTTTTTATTAACACTTTATTTTAATTAATCGGCAGCAGCTACTTCAGTCTTTTTTTCAGTTGAAACTGCGCTTGTTTTTTTCTTAGTAAAAGCTTCAATACTATCATACATTACAGGAATGATTTCTTTACCAGATTTATCAATAAATCCAAGTTTGTCTTTTTTATCTTTTACTAGAGCCCAATTTTTTCTAATTCCATCAAATTTTTCGATAGAAGAATATTTTAGAGGGACAATAATATTTCCGTCTGTAGTAATGAATCCTTTCATTCCTTGAGACTCTACTGATGCCCAATCTTTAGCATATTCACCAAAGTTACCTACTTTGTCATATACTGGAGGAACTACTTCTTTTCCAGATTCATTAATAAAACCTAGTTTGCCATCTTTTTTGACAAGAGCCCAACCTTGATTGTATTCGTTATAGTTACCAATACTTTCATATTTAGCTTCTACCACGATTTTACCAGTTTTATCAACAAAACCAAATAAATTTTCTAGCTGAACTTTAGCCCAACTGGGATGAACTTTGTCAAAATCTTCAATGAAGTTGTACTTTGGTGGAATTACTTCAATACCTGATTCGTTAATAAGTCCAAATTTTTCATCCGATTTAACGATGAATAATTTTTGTCCGAAAGAAAATGTTACTAAAAATAGCATGCTGATTGAGAAAATTTTTTTCATAATAAATAGATTTTAGGGGTTTAAATTTTTTATGTTGTTTTAACGAGACAAACATATAAATAAACTCGATTAAATGTCAAATAAATTCGACAAAATACATAAAAAAAACCAAAATTAACAGTTTTCACATGTATAATCTTACAATTAATATAGTAATTTATATGAATGTTTTAGTAATAAAATCGATTAAAAGCATTTTAAAATACAAAAAAATCACCCGAGGGTGATTTTTTTTAATTAGTTTTTTACTTTTTCAGCATACACAATATAATATCTTGGAGTAAAATAGCGGAGCAAAGGCCTAAATCCAAATTTCTTAACTGGATGTGTAAATTTTTCTCTTGCAGTAATTTTCCAACCTGTTTTTTCTAATAACCAGTCCAGTTGCCAATCTTCAAATTCGTGATAATGACGGTCCCACATATCTGTTTTGCTTTTATACGCAGGAGAAAACCACAATCGTAGGGGTATTGAAATTAATAGTTTATTGCATTTTACGTTTTGTAAAACTGTATAAGGATTGAGTAAATGTTCAAATATTTCAAATGCAGTAAACACCGAGTAGGATTCGGTTTGAAGTGCACTTTGGTCGTTATCTAAATCTTCTCCTTTGCTATTTATAACGGTATATCCATTTTCAGTCATAATTTTTGAAAATGGATTAGGAACGCCTAAGTCAAAAATAACTTCGGAAGTGGAAACGTTTTTTTGAAGAAATTCTAGGGTATGTTTGAAGCGTTTATTTGGAAATGTTTTTTCGTACATTCTAAAAATTTATTGTTTATTGTTTTGATTGTGCAAAATTAACTATTAACCATTAGCAACAAACCATAAACGGAAAAAATTACATTTTATATACAATCGCATTGATATTCATCCCTGCACCTACAGATGCAAAGAGAATAACATCGCCTGGATGTATTTCTTGATTTTCAATTTCACCTTTGGTTAATGAATCGTATAAAGTTGGGATAGTAGCCACACTCGAATTCCCCAATTTATGGATGCTCATAGGCATAATTCCTTCTGGAACCTCTCTGTTATAGAGTTTATAAAAACGGTGAATTATCGCTTCATCCATTTTTTCATTCGCTTGATGAATCAATATTTTCTTTACATTATCAATACTAATGCAACTGTTGTCTAAACATTCTTTCATGGCTTTGGGAACATTGCTTAACGCAAATTCGTAAATTTTACGACCATACATTTTAATATAACGAACATCAGGATCTAAGTCTTTATTATTGGATTTTCCAAAAAACAAATAGTCCGATTCGTCATAGGCATAAGTAGCCGACTCATGAGCTAGGATTCCTCCTTCTTCTTCGGTAGATTCGATAACTGTTGCTCCCGCACCATCAGAATATATCATAGAGTCCCTATCGAATGGGTCGACAACTCTAGATAAGGTTTCAGCACCAATTACCAAGCATTTTTTTGCCATTCCTGCTTTTATGAAGGCGGAGGCTTGAATAACTCCTTCTACCCAACCAGGACATCCAAAAAGCATATCATAAGCTACACATTTCGGATTTTTAATTCTCAAATTATGTTTGACACGCGTGGCTAAACTAGGGAGTAAATCAGCTTGAATTGCTCCTTTTTTTTGGTTTCCAAAATTATGAGCAAAGATGATATAATCTAAAGTTTCGGGATCAATTTTGGCATTTTCTATTGCTTTTTGGGCAGCAATAAAGGCAATATCAGATGTTAGTAAATCATCAGAAGCATATCGGCGTTCTTTTATTCCTGTAATACCAAAGAATTTTTCGGCGATAATCTCATTCGAAAGCGGAAAGGGAGTACCATCTTCATTTAAAAAAATGTGATTTAAAAAATCTTTATTTGATACTATTTCTGTTGGAATATAACTTCCAGATCCTGTTATTTTTATGTTCATTTGGAATAAATTTCATTACGAATTTATTAATAATATCTTACGAATTTATTAATAATATCTCAATACTGATTTAAAAAAAACTACAAATACCATTTAATTGCGAAATGTTTAAAAAAATAGAATTAAAAATGTAGATGCAATAATTATTTTGCTGATTGTTGTGCTATTTTAATCTGCATAATTGTAGATAAATTATGGGACATATTTTTCATTCTTTCACAATTTATTCCAGAGAAATTTTCATCAATAGAAGTTTCGAAATGATGTAACCAAATGTCAAATAATTCTTTTGACAAATGGGATTTCAAATCAACGTCTAAATGAATTTGGGTAAGATTATTAAAATAACCACCGGTTCCTAAAATAGATTGCGACCAAAATTTAACCAACATTTGCAAATGTTCTTCCAGTTTTAAATGAATAGGAAGTACTTCTGTAAAAATGTAGCTAATCCGTTCATCAGCCAACAATTTTTTGTAGAATTCATCTACGATAATATATAAGTCATCTTGAGTTTGTACGTCATTCATTATTTTCAAAATTAATATACAAAGTTACTTTAATCCGATTTTAATAACTTGACTTTAATCATTTTTTATAAAAAGAAAAAGGTTTCAAATTATAAACTTGAAACCTTTCCTATTTACGAATCAGTTTTAACTACATATATGCTTCCATAGGCGCACAACTGCAAACTAAGTTTCTATCACCATAAGCATCATCGACACGACGAACACTTGGCCAGAATTTATTTTCCGCAATATAGTCTAATGGATACGCCGCTTGTTCTCTAGTATATGGGAAGTCCCAAGTATCAGTAGTTAGCATTGCTAAAGTATGAGGAGCATTGTGTAAAACCGTATTGTGATTGTCGGCAGTTGCGGTTTCGATTTCTTTTCTAATTGAAATTAAAGCATCACAAAAACGATCCAATTCAGCCAAATCTTCACTTTCGGTTGGTTCAATCATTAATGTTCCTGCTACGGGAAAAGAAACAGTTGGCGCATGAAACCCATAATCCATTAAACGTTTAGCGATATCGGTAACTTCAACACCTTGTTGTTTGAAGGCGCGACAGTCTAGTATCATTTCGTGGGCAGCACGTCCACATTCTCCTGAATATAAAACGGGATAATGGTTTTCTAAACGTGCTTTCATATAATTAGCATTCAATATAGCGTATTGTGTCGATTTTTTCAAACCTTCTGCACCGAGCATTTTAATATAACCATAGGAAATCAAACAAACCAAAGCCGATCCATAAGGAGCTGATGAAATAGCTGTAATGGCTTTTTCTCCTCCAACTTGAATAATTGGATTGCTAGGTAAAAAAGGCACTAATTTTTCGTTTACACAAATAGGTCCTACACCAGGTCCACCCCCACCATGAGGGATAGCAAATGTTTTGTGTAAATTCAAGTGACAAACGTCTGCGCCAATGGTTGCAGGATTGGTTAATCCAACTTGAGCATTCATATTCGCCCCATCCATATAAACTAATCCGCCGTTGTCGTGAATTAATTGCG
>CAIRMK010000543.1 GCA_903879645.1 uncultured Bacteroidota bacterium | reverse complement strand
GATTTAACTAAAAAAATTATAATAAAGCATTAAAAGAAAATGAGAAATTATTTATATACAATAGCATTTCTATTATTAGTGAATTGTACTGTACATTCACAAACCATAAGTCGTCAAGAAATTTTAGGAAAACCAACAAATACCAGTATATCTCTTAAAATGTTTTTTTCTACTCCTGCCGAGGTTGCTGTACAATTTGGCACTTCAACTGGCAATTATACAGGACAGACTAGTTGGCAAACCTTTGCTGCCAATGATCCAGCTGAAATTTTAATAAGTGGTTTACAACCGGATACCAAATATTATTATGTTGTAATCTATAGAAATCCTGGAGACACCAATTTTACAACCCGAACAGAACATACTTTTCATACGCAAAGACAAATAGGAAGTGGATATACTTTTGTTGTCCAAGCAGATCCCCATTTAGATGCTTCTTCGGATACTGCTTTGTACCAACGTTGTTTACAAAATCAATTGGAAGACAATCCTGATTTTATGATTGATTTAGGCGATTTCTTAATGACTGATAAATTAAAAAATCTAACAACCAATGCTGTTCCACATGATACGATTCCTTATCGATGTAATTTATTGCGTTCTTATTATGAAACCGTTTGTCACTCTTTACCTTTATACAATGTATTAGGCAACCATGAGGGCGAAGCAGGCTGGTATTTAGATGGCACAGCCAATAATGTTGCCATTTGGGATACACAAGAACGACAAAAATACTTTTTAAATCCAGGTCCTGATAGCTTTTACTCGGGTGATGCTACGATTCAAAACTTCGTGGGACCGAATAACACTTCTGGAATCAGAAAAGCCTATTATTCATGGACTTGGGGCGATGCTTTATTTATTGTTATTGATCCTTATTGGAGTTCTAATCCTAAGCCCGATGCTACACATGGTTGGTATTGGTCATTGGGCTTGACCCAATACAATTGGCTTAAAACCACTTTAGAAAATAGTACTGCTCAATTCAAGTTTATTTTTTCCCATCAAATTGTAGGAGGCGATGCCGAAGGCAGAGGCGGTATTGAATATGCCGATAAATACGAATGGGGTGGTATGAATTCTGATGGAGTTACTTCTGGATTTGCAACCAATAGACCCGGATGGTATAAGCCAATTAAAGACCTATTGACAGAAAATCATGTGAATATTTTCTTTCATGGGCATGATCACTTCTTTGATAAACAAGATAAAGATTGTTTGGTGTATCAAGAAACCCCTCAACCGAGTTTGCCTA
This sequence comes from uncultured Bacteroidota bacterium, assembly GCA_903879645.1. Lineage (GTDB taxonomy): Bacteria > Bacteroidota > Bacteroidia > Flavobacteriales > Flavobacteriaceae > Flavobacterium. The sequence continues at coordinate 2,022 of CAIRMK010000543.1, read as the reverse complement.
ATTTTAATTATCCATCACAAGCAGCTACTTATGGTTATCTTGCTGGTCAAATTTTAGCCAATTCAGGACATTTAAGGGTAACGGTTAGTGCAACTCAAATTCAAGTTGATTATGTTAGAGCCTATCTTCCTGCTAGTGAAAATGGAACTCGCCATAACAAAGATATATCAGCAACCTATACGATAGGTTTATCTAATTGTTATACTTTAAGTGCGAATTCACCTGTCATTTGGAATGCCAATTATGCGGATGAAATCGTATATCCCAATCCACTCACTACAGCCTCTAAAATTGAATTTACTTTACCTACTGCAGCCCATATATCTATAGTTATATATAATGAACTAGGACAATTAGTGAATAATTTAGTTTCTGATACTTATGTTACTGAAGGAAAATTTCAAGTAATATGGGATGGAAAAGATAATTCGGGTGCAGATGTTTCTAATGGGACTTATATTTACAAAATAATAGAAGAAAGTGGCGCTGTTGGTACGGGGAAAATAATGGTAAAAAAATAATTTAATACAATAAAAGTCATGAAAAAAGTAATTGTACTCCTTGTCTGCCTGATAAGTATCACTGTTTCGGCACATAGTATAAACTATCAAAATCAGGTGTTGCGACATTGGACTATTGTAAAGGAACATCGTTTAATAGAGGGTTCTTTTTCTATGGTTAAAGAGGGGGAAGTGTATGTAGAAGATGCTCAAAATGTTTTGATACATGTTCCATTCGAGGCGCTTTCCAAAGCCGATCAAGACTATGTGAGGCAACGAGAAGTTCGCGTTAAAGCTATCAATAGTATTGCTAATTCTACTACCGGAATATCAAAGGAATTTCAAGGTAAAATCATATTGATTGTACTATTTTTAATTGCACTTACTTATTTCTTATACCGAGTAACTCCTAAAAGAAAAAGAAACTATATTGTTCCTATTGTTTTTGTTGGTGTTTCGGTAACGCTTTTTAGTTTTGGAAAAAAAATAGTGACTATAACTGATCCTGCTTTTGTCAATGCGGCTTTTACTCCTTTTGTACCTAATGTACATACCTCATGGGATGGCACTTATTTTTATGTTGAAAGTAAAGGAATTCCTAATCACACGATGATGGTTGGTATTTCTAATCATGGTTGGCAGCAACAAGTCCCAAATCCACAATGCTATATAGGAACGAATCATTGGAGTATTCCTTTAAATCCTGTGGTTGCAGCCACTCCTATAGTGATTGATAATGTACACTTCACACGTGGCGCTATTGCTATTGCGGCTAATGGAGTGCCAATTTTTAATTATCATACTAATACAGGTGTTGATTCGTATATTGATGGGCAATTGGATAATTATGGTGGTCATTGTGGGCGAGGAGACGATTATCATTATCATATTGCGCCACTGCATTTATATACTTTAGGTCAGACTACAACCGATTTACCTTGTGCTTTTGGATTGGATGGGTATGCTGTGTATGGAAGTGTTGAACCTGATGGAAGTCCGATGCTTGCTTTGGATGCCAATCATGGTCATTATGGAACGAATGGTGTTTATCACTATCATGGTACTGCTACGGCCCCTTATATGATTGGAAATTTTGTTGGGCAAGTGACTGAGGATACTACATATCAATTGATTCCTCAAGCTTCTGCTCATCCGGTACGCAACGAAAATTGGACCCCTTTGAGTGGTGCTTTGATTACTTCTTGTGTGGCAAATTCCAATGCTAACGGCTATAATGTATCCTATTCATTAAATGGGACTCCAGGTTATGCTACTAATTTTAGTTGGAGTAGTACCACTTATACTTTCAATTATGTTACCCCAAGTGGCACAACAACAACTAATTATAATGGTTTTTCTCAATGTACTGTACCGTTAGCCAATACAGTTTTTTTGTTAGATTCCGAGGTGCAAGTCTATCCAAATCCTGCTAAAGATTCGTTGCAAATTCATTTAGGCAAAGACCTATTGGAAAATGATGTACAAAATATTAGCATCTATGGTATTCAAGGAAATTTAATTT
>CAIRMK010000542.1 GCA_903879645.1 uncultured Bacteroidota bacterium | reverse complement strand
CAAAAGAGGCATTTGAAAAGAAGCTGATGGCTGCGATGAAGGGCTGACTTCTTTTCCCCATTTTTATTTATTTTATTTTCTTTTTATCTATTGTTTCTCAGCCGCAGCAGGCTGCGCGGCAGGCTTGTCGCCGTTTGCCTTGCCAAAACAAAACCTTTTATATTCGTAGCGATTGTACTCAGCGCCATTACGGCAAAAAAATCTTTTGTGGCTTTTGTGTTTAAAAAATCGATCTTCCAGTTTTCCAAGCAAAGCGCCTTTGTGCCTTACCAACACAAAACCTTTTATATTCGTAGCGCCTTTACGGTAAAAAATCTTTTGTGGCTTTTGTGTTTAAAAAAAAGCTTCTGTTTTTCCAATCGAAGCGCCCTTTCACAAAAAAACCGCCTTTAGTAGACGGTTTCATATAATTTTATTTTTATTTCATTTCCTTAATCAGATAAACATAAACCGGAAAGTGGTCACTAAAACCAACATCCGTAGCTGAATGTCGCAATGGATAACCTTTATATTGTCCCGTAGTTTGAATCATATAAGGTTTATTCCAAATACCCGCTTTCCAATATTTAAACGAAGAAGGATTTGGATTTACAAACTTTTCAGATACCATAATCTGGTCAAAAATATCGCCAGCATCTCTATAGAATAAAGTAGCATTTCCATCCTTAGCCATTTGCTCAAAAGGATTGTAAATATCGCCAGATGTTTTTAATTCTGTTTTTTTAAGTTTAGCGCCAAGACCTACTTTAACACTTCTGTTATAGGTTCCATCATTCAAATCGCCCATAGTAATAATCTTCGCATTCGGATTAATTTTTACCAACGAATCTATTATTTTTCTATTCAAAGCGCCAGCTGCTTCACGAAAAGGAGAACTTTTCTTTTCTCCACCCGAGCGCGATGGCCAGTGGTTGACAATGATATTAATTTCTTCACCATCAAGAAATCCGGTAACCAATAATTGGTCACGAGTATAAACCCTATTGGTGCTCTTGTCTGCTTCTGCTTTATCTTGAGTCAAGACGTCTCCAGTATCCTTGCTATCCGTTTTTCCTTCTTGGTTTTTATAAATCAATAAAGGAATATTAATAGAGCTAGTTACTCTAAAATGTTTCTTCTGATACAATAAGGCCACATCAATCCCTCTTTTATCAGGAGAATCATAGTGAACAATACCATAATCATGGCTTATTAACTTAGGTTGTTTAATCAAATCTTCTAAAACACCTCTGTTTTCAATTTCGGCACCTCCAATAAAGGTAGGAGCATTTTGATTTTCACTGGTTCCAATTTCAGAAAGAACTCTAGAAAGATTTTCTATTTTTTGGCGGTACTTTTTTGAAGTCCAATTTTGTGCGCCAGTAGGCAACCACTCTTCATCGTTTATTTTTGGGTCGTTTATGGTGTCATAACAATTTTCAAAATTGTAAAAAGCAACAGTATGCACAATATATTTTTTAGCTTGTGCATTTGCACCAATTGTTGCGAATAATCCAACAAAAAGAACGATAAGGTTTCTAATTTTCATAAATCATATATTAAATTAACGTCAAGTTTTTACAAACTTTGCACCAAAAGTAGCAATATTATTAAAATAATGTACCTTTGTTGGCTGTTAAGTTTTTATTAAGACTTCAGTTGTAAGAAAAATTAATTTAAATCAATTTATGAAAAAGCTTGTCATTAGTATGTTATTTGTGATGCAAGTGTGTTTTGTATTTGCTCAATCAGGAACTGGTTTCTCTGGTAAAGTAGTAGATTCAAAAACGCAGAAACCATTGCAAGATGTTATTACCTCTGTTCAAAACACTAGTTTAACAGAAATTACAGATTCTCAAGGGAAATTTGTTTTTAAAAGTGCTCCTGTTGGAAGCCAATTAGTTTTAGTTAAAAGTACTGGATATAAAGACCAGTTGCTTACGATTGAAGTTGTAAGAGGTAAAATGTTAGATTTAGGAACAATCGTTTTAGATGAAGACATTACCCAAGAAGAACAAAGCAGTATAATATCAATATCAGATAATGAATTGGAAGATGACAATAACGGGTCTGAAAGCACCTCTAGTTTATTGCAATCTTCTAGAGACGCTTTTAATCAAGCAGTAGCTTTTGATTGGGGAGCTGCTCATTTTAGATTACGTGGTTTAGATAGTGAATATGGCACTACTTTAATTAATGGTATCATCATGAACAAAATTTATGACGGAAGACCACAATACAGCAATTGGGGTGGTTTGTCAGATGCAACTAGAAATCAAGAATTCACTTCAGGATTAGCACCTTCAGATTATGCTTTTGGAGGAATTGTAGGAACAGACGAAATCAATACAAGAGCTTCATTATACAGACCCGGAAATAGAATTTCTATGGCAGGTACAAACACAAACTATAACGGAAGAGTTATGGGAACTACTTCTTCTGGTATGAGAAAAGATGGTTGGGCTTATACTATTTCTGCTTCAAGACGTTTTGGTGATGATGGATATTTTGACGGAACAAGTATGTCTGCCAATTCATTCTTTGCAAGTGTTGAGAAAAAAATAACATCTAATAACTCTTTGAATTTCACATCAATTTATGATAGAGATACTAAAGGGAAAACGTCTCCGAACACTCAAGAAGTTATAGACTTAAAAGGAGAAAGATATAACTCTTATTGGGGTTACATGGACGGTAAAAAAAGAAACTCTAGAATGAAAACGGTTGAAGAGCCAATTTTTATTTTAAGTGATTATTGGAGAATTACTCCAAAAACAAACTTAAACACAAACGTGTCTTATCAATTTGGTAAAATAGGGAACAGTAGATTAACGTATCCACCAGGAGACAATTTGCATGACCCAACTTATTATCACAATTTGCCAAGTTATGAAATTTCTATGTATGATGCAGCTGGCAACTGGACTCCAGATTGGATAATGGCACAAAAATTACAAGATCAATTTTTAGCAGATGGTCAATTAAATTGGCAAAAATTGATAAATGCTAACCTACCTAATGGGAGAAGTATTTATACTTTATATGAAGATAGAACGGATGATAAAACATTCACAGCAAACACAATCTTAAGTTCGCAATTAGCTGATAGAATTTCTTTTAATGGAGGAGCTACTTATAGAAATTTAAGATCACATAATTTCCAAAACATGTTGGATTTATTGGGTGGAAGCTATTTTCTTGATATAACACCGTATGGTGTTGGAGCTGATCAACAGCAACAAGATTTAAATAATCCTAACAGACATATTGGTGTTGGAGATACTTTTGGATACAATTACAATTTGACATCCAATAACATTGATGCTTTTACACAATTCAAATTTGTGTACAAAAAATTCGACTTTTTTATGACACAATCATTCTCTAGATCAGAATATCAAAGAGAAGGTCTTTATAAAAATGGGTATTACCCTACGAATTCTTTTGGAAAAAGTGACAAATACACTTTTGATAATTTTGGTTTCAAAGGAGGTTTAACATATAAAATTTCGGGAAGACAGTTTTTAACCTTCAATGGAGCTTATATGTCTAAAGCACCTGGAATGAAAAATGTATTTAACAACGCCCGTATAAATAACAATACGGTGGATGGTATTCAAAGTGAAATTATTTCAAGTGCCGATGTAAGTTACATTATCAATGCACCTAAATTGAAAACTAGATTAACTGCTTACTACACAAAAATACAACACCAATCAGAAACGACTTACTTTTATTCAGATGGTATCGGAAATGGTACTTCTGGTTTATTTGTAGCAGAAACGATGAATGGCGTTGACAAAAGAAATATTGGTTTAGAGTTTGGGGCAGAATACCCTATAACGTCTACACTTAAAGTAACGGCAAGTGCCGCTTATGGAGAATATATTTATACTAGTAATCCAGATGTATTTATTAATGTAGATGCTAATGCAACGGCAACCAATACAAAACCTATTTTAGATTATGGTAATTCTAACCTTAAAAACTACAAACAAGCAGGTACGCCGCAACAAGCAGCTTCTGTTGGTTTAGAATACAGAGATCCTAAATTTTGGTGGGTAGGTGCTAATGCCAATTATATTGGAGGAAACTACGTAGATATAGCGCCAATTACAAGAACTAATCATTTTTATGACGATAGTAATTTTTCTTCTGGAGTTCCTGCTTCTGATGCAACTACAGCTAGAGGAGAACAATTGTTACAACAAGAGAAAATGAGTGATTATATGTTAGTAAACTTAATTGGAGGGAAATCATGGAAAATAAAAAGTTCAACTATAGGGTATACCGCTAACATTAACAACTTATTAGATACTAAATACAAATCGGGAGGTTACGAACAAGCAAGAAACGGAAATTT